>JBDQIL010000128.1:0-8245 GCA_040264415.1 Myxococcota bacterium | reverse complement strand
GGGCCGCTGAGATCTGCGCCCTCGCACAGGGCGCCGTGGGCGATGTCGAGCTCAAGAGCGCGGGCCAGGCGCTGGTCGATGGCGGTGGCACGGGGCGGGTGGTCACCGCGATCCAGCCCCCCCCGCTGGACGTCGGCGCGCTTCGGCTCACTCCCGGCGCAGCGTCGGACCGCGGTCGCCTCTTCTCCTGGGCGAACGACCCGGAGGTGCGGGCGCGCGCCTTCGACAGCCGGCCCATCGGGTGGAGGGGGCACGTACAATGGTGGGCCGCGCGCCTGGCCAGCGCCGACTGCCGCGCCTTCATCGGCTGGCTCGGCGACGACCAGCCGGTCGGGCCCGTTCGCTTCGACCGGTTGGCTGACGGCGGGTGGGAGATCACCGTCGCGCTCGCGCCAGAGCACCGGGGCCGCGGGCTGTCGGCTCCCCTCATCTCTGCCGGCTGCGACCGCCTCGCCCAGCTCGAGGGCCCAGGGGTCCGGGTGCGGGCACGGATACGCGCCGACAACGTCGCCTCGCGGCGAGCTTTCGCCCGCGCGGGCTTCGGGGCGCCCGCGCCTGCCAAGCTTCGAGGGGTTGATGCCGTGGCCTGCTGGTGGACTCCGTCAGGAGCGGGGGCCGGCTGAGGCGACCTTGTGGACGGCCCGAACCACGTCGTCCAAGTCCGCGTCGGACATGTCTGGGAACAGCGGCAAGGTCAGGATCTCGTCGTAGGCGGCCTCGGCGACCGGGCACAGCCCGCGGCGGGTGCCGAAGCGCTCCTGGTAGAAGGCGTGCAGGTGCACCGGCAGGTAGTGCACGTTCACGCCGATGTTCTCGGCACGCAGGGCGTCGAAGGCGAAGGCGCGGCGCTGGCCCGGCACCTGCCATCGCACCACGTACAGGTGCCAGGCGTGTTCGCGGCCCGGCCGGGTGGTGAGCGGGGTGACGCCCGCGATCTCGGCGAGGCGCGGCGCGTAGGCATCGGCGAGGGCGCGCCGGCGGGCCACGAAGTCGGGCAGGCGACCGAGCTGGCTGGCAGCCAAGGCGCTCTGCATGTCGGTCAGGCGGTAGTTGTAGCCGAGCGACACCATCTCGTACGACCACGTGCCGGCCGCCGCCCGCTCGGCCGCCGTGCGCGAGATGCCGTGGGTGCGAAACCGCCGCATGAAGGCGTCGAGCGCAGGATCATCAGTGGTGATGGCGCCCCCCTCGCCTGCCGCGACGTGTTTGACCGGGTGGAAGCTGAAGGTGGTCGCGTCGGCCAGGCTGCCCACCGGGCGGCCCGCCAGCGTGGCGCCGAGCGCGTGGCAGCCGTCGGCCAGCAGGGCCAGGCCGTGCTGGTCGGCCAGGGCGCGCAGGGCGGGCCAATCGCAGGGCTGGCCGGCATAGTCCACCGCGACGATCGCGCGGGTCTTCGGCGTCACCCGCCGCGCCGCATCGGCCACGTCCATCAGCAGGGTGTCGGCCTCGACATCGACGAAGACCGGTGTGGCGCCCAGGTACACGGCGGCGTTGGAGGTCGCGGCGAAGGTGATGGCGGGCACCAGCACCTCGTCGCCGGGGCCCACGCCGACCCCTGCCAGCATCGCGTGCAGGGCGGCGGTGCCGTTGCTCACGGCGACGGCGTGGCGGGACCCGGTGGCCTGGGCCAGCAGCCCCTCGAAGCGGGCCACGTCGGGGCCGGTGGTGAGCCAATCTCCGCGCAGCACGCGGGCCACCTCGGCGATGTCGTCGTCGTTGATGCTCTGGCGCCCATAGGGCAGCACCCCGTCGCGGACGGGGGCGCCGCCGTCGATCGCCAGCCGGCCTGCGGTCACGGCCGCGCCCCGCCCTGCAGGCCCAGGCGCCGCGCGACCTGCTCGATCTCGGCGTGATCGATGCCGGAGGCGCGGGCTTGCCGCACGGCGCGCTTGAGCTTGCCCAGGTCGCCCTTGCGCTTCAGCCAGCCCACGAACTCGACCCAGGCGTCGCCGTCTGCGGCGTCGAGCCCGACCGCGCGCTGTAGCGCCTGCACGGCGCCATCCACCTGACCCAGCGCCCCGAGCGCGCGGCCCAGCAGTAGCCACGCCTCGGCGCAGCCCGGAGCCATCTCCGCCGCCTTCATCAGGTCCTGGCTGGCGGCCGCGGGGTTGCCCGCCTCGAGCCGCCGCAGGCCCTTGTCCAGGGCGTTTGACAGCGGGTTGGGCTGGCGGTCGGGGGCGTCGGCCAGCCACGGGTAGGTGCGCACCATGAAGCGCTCCTCCACCAGGCTGCGGGACCCCTTCTGGGCCTCGGTCGGCGGATCCTGAAAGGGGCGCCCCGTGAGCACCATGTCGCAGAGCCGGTCCATCACCGCGCTGCGACCCGGGGCCAGCTCTTCTGGCCCTTTGTAGGTGAAGCGGCCCTTGGCGTTGGGCCGCTCCTGCACCCACGGGAATGGGATCGAGACCTCCTCGTAGAGGTGGTGCATGAACCGGTGCGCCATCAGCGCGGTCTGCATGCTGGGGGCCCGGGTCGCAGCCTCACGCACCGTGGGCAGGTAGTCCTCGCGCGTGCGCACCGGGATGACCATGTCGGTCTCGCCGTACCAGCCGCGGGCGACCGTCACCACGGGCTTGCCGCGCGACGCCATCTCGACGCCCACGGTGGTGCCGTAGACCACCCCACATGCCGCCATGTCGGCCAGGGTGTAGGACGACACCTTTTGATCCGGGAAGACCACCCGGCAGTTCTCGGGCAGCTCTTGGGCCACCTGCTCAGCCTGCGCGATCGCCTGCTCGTTGGTGCCGAAGTTCTTGAGGTTGGGGTGCAGGCGAATGACCCACTGCAGCTCGGGGCTCTCCCGGGCGGCCTCGACGGTCGCCGGCACCCAGCTCAGCGAGTCGGGGAAGGGGCCCGCCCGCCGCTCGGGGAAGGTCAGCCACTCGTCATCCGAGCTGGTGAAGCAGGCCACGATGGGCCGGTCATCGAGCTTCAGCTTGGCCCGAAGCTGCGACTCTTCTTCCGGTGGCGGGCTGAAGGGCTTCCAGTTGAGGTCTTTGCCGAAGCGGCGGTTGTGGAACATCATCGAGGTGTCGCGGAGCTGGGGCAGGCTCAGCGGCACATCGTGCCAGTCGCCCCAGATGCGGTCGTAGAGGTCGAGATTATGCACTACGCCGTCGATGCGGAACATCGCCGTGCTCTTTCGTCGCCCGCGCTCGTGGCACACCAGCCGCAGCCCGCGCTGCTTCGCGAGCTCGACCGCCACCCGGTGCCCGAAGAAGCGCCCGTTGAAGGCGACCACGACATCGGGCTTGAACTCGTCAAAGGCGCGCGTCAGGCCCTCCCAGCTCACGATGACCCCGTAGATGCAGTCTCGCAGAACCTTCTCGACGTCTGCGTTGTCGAGGTCGATCCGGCTGAGCCGAAACTGGTTGAAGGCCGACGACTGCGCCCACAGCCCCACCGGCTGGTCGGCCCAGGTGGCGCCGAGCAGCTCGTCTTTGGCCAAGGCGTCGACGAAGGCGCGCGCCTTCGGCTCGATCTCGCGGGGGATGTACCGACCCAGCCAGGTCCACGGCTGGTGGAAGGTGGCCAGTTCGGTGGCCTGCTGGGCCTGGCAGAAGTGGCAGGCCGACGACGGGCGGTGGTCGCGCTGGCCGCCCTGGAAGCCGCGCCGGAAGACGTCGCACTCGGGAAACAGGCTGTCGCACAGCGTGAACGTGGTCTCGGCGCCGCGCTGCTGCAGCGCGTGGGCCAGCGTGGCCTCCATGGCGCCGTGGTAGCTCCAGGCCATGTAGGGGCTGTGGAAGAAGACGCGGGCGGTCATGGCGGCTCGGGGCTCGGTGGAGGCGGCTCGTATCCGCTTCGGACGACGGCCGCGCCGGCGTGAGGCCGGGTCGGCTACAGTGCGCCGTCGCGCCGCTCGCGGAGTCCACCATGCGCCCTGCCCTCTCCCTGCTCCTGGCCACCACCCTCGCGCTGGGGGCCTGCAAGGACGACCCGGCCGCCCAGCCGACCGACAGCGGCGCGGCCCTCGAGCCCGGCCCGCTTCAGGCCGGCTTCGCGAGCAGCCGCATCCCCGCGCCCGTGGGCATCGGCACGGTGGGCTACGGCCCCTTCGGCGCCCCCACCTCGAAGTCCCCGTTCTCCACGATCTACCCAGGCACCACGGGCGTGGCGATCCACCCCGAGGTAAAGGTGACCGCCATCAGCCGGGGCCCTGGCTTCGAGATCATCTTCGTGCGGTTGGACACCGCGGCCATGTTCCAGCAACTGCGCCGGGCGGTCGTGCTCGAGCTGAAAGACCGCACCGGCCGCGACCTCGACGACGCCTTGGTGTTCGGCGCCACCCACACCCACTCCGGGCCCGGCCGGGTCATCGACTACGGCGGCCTGTTCGACATCATCGCCGATCAGTTCCTGCCCGAGTTCTACGACCGCTTCGTCACGGTGATGGCCGACACCATCGAGGCCGCCCTGGACGACCTGCAGCCCGCGCGGATCGCGACGAGCGCCGGCTATTCGGGCGAGGCCCACCGAGACCGCCGCTGCGCCGACGGCTACCCCGACTACGAGAACGGCACGACCCCCTTCATCGCCATCGAGCGAGACGGTGAGGTGGCCGGCGTGGTGGCCGCCTACGCGGTCCACGGCACGGCCCTGAACCTCGACGACCTCACCCTCTCCCAAGACGTCTTCGGCGCCATGGAGCAGTCGCTCGAGGAGCAGTTCGACCACCCGGTCGAGGTCATGGTGCTCAACGCGTGGGCCGCCGACATGGCGCCCGCGGCGAGCGACGACGTGTCCATGGTCGAGGGCGGCCCGGTGCCCGATCCCCACCTCTCCATGGCCCGCACCGGCTGGCAGTTCGCCGCCGACCTGGGCCCGGTGGTCACGGGCACCCTCGACTGGGAGGACGAGCCCACCGTGCAGGTCGAGGTGCACCGCGCCCGCATCGACCGCGAGGTCATCGGCTACGCCGACGGCGAATTCCCCTACGAGTATGGCGCGGTCTACTGCGAGGCCGAGGAGGAGTGCACGGTCACCGAGCCCATCGAGGGCCTCGACCAGAGCTGTCTGCCCTTCAACGCGGCCTTCCCCGCGCCCAACCAGACCGTGATGAGCGCCGGCCAGATCGGCGGCCTGCACCTGATCACCTTCCCCGGCGAGCCTGGGACGCGCCTCGCAGAGCAGATCATGGATGACATTCAGGCTCAGGATCCCGACATCACCGATCTGATGTTCGTGGGCTACGGCCAGGACTACCTCGGCTACTCGATCCTCGAGGACGACTGGTGGCAGGGGGGCTACGAGGCCGGCGGCTCGCTGTGGGGGCCCCGCCAAGGCGAGTACCTGGCCGAGACCGCTGTGACGGTCATGGGCCTGTACACCGGCAGCGCCTCGGGCCTCGACGAGCCGTCGCCCATCACCCCCTTCGACGATCCGGTCTACGAGCCCTACGAGGCCGAGACGGCGGTCGACGCGGGCGGGGTGGCCGCCCAGCCCGACCCTGAGCTGGGGCCGGCCGGGGGCGTCGTGTTCGCGGTGCAGGGGCTCGCGCCCTGGCTGGGGGTGCCCCACGCCACCGTGCGCGACGCCGATGGCGCGGCCCTGCTGCGGCCCAACGGCGCGCCGTACACCTCTGATCAGCAGCCCTTCGCCTGGACCCTCGACGTGAGCCCGTCGTATGACGACAGCCTCGACCCGCAGCCCCGCACCTTCACCTGGACCCTGCGCTTCCCGGTGCGGCACCCGGTGGCGGACGTGTTCTCGCTCGCGGCGGGCAGCTACACCGTCGAGGTCGCCCTGCCCGACGGCTCCGTGGTCGAGAGTGACGCCTTCATGGTGACCGAGTAGGCCGCCGCGTTCGGCGTCAGGTTTCGCCGAAGATCTTCGTGAGAATACCGCTCACGCGCGCTTGGCTCTGGTCGCGGGCGGCGATGAGCGCCTCGCGGGCGTCGCGCATGTGCCGGCGCTCTTCGACCACCGCCGCGAACTCGGCCGGGTCGCGGGGCACTGCGACCAGCAGGGCGCGCACGTGCTCCGGCTCGAGGTGCTGCTGGATGGCGCCGTACTCGTTCCGCATGATCTGATCCTGGGCGGCCCGGGACTCCAGCCAAGCCCACAGGTACAGCCGCAGGCGCTCGTCGGGCACGCGCACACGGATGAGGTCGTCGCTGACGATGGCGCCGTCGAACATCGACGAGATGAGCGCCACGCGACCGATGCTGCCCGACCGGGTGAGCACGAGGTCTCCCCGCCGCACCCGGACGCGCTCGAGGGCCGCGGCCCGGCGGGGGCTGGCCCTGCGGGTGTCGAGCCACTTCGCTGCGTCCCGGCGCCCCTGCAGGACCGCGCCCGGCGTGTAGTACGGCTCGACACCCGGGCGACGGGCCTGCTCGGCGGGCACGATCAGGTCGTCGCTCCTCAGCCGGGGCCCCTTGTATACCAACACACCGTGAGCAAGCGACTGGACTGTGCTCACGGTGTATTCGTGGCTGTCTTCGAGCGCCTCGAGCGACCGCACGGTCGCGTTCAGGCTGGGCCGGTGCGCCTGCGGGTTGAGGTTGAGGGTGGCGGGGTCGATGGCCTCGGGCGGCACGGTGAACCGGTACTCCGATGGGGTCAGCCGCCCCCCACGGTGAGCGAACCAGGCCCGAGCGATGTCGCTGAGATCCTCGTCGAGCCGGTCGGTGTGGCCCCCCGATGGGTCGCGGGCGTAGGTGGGCCGACCCTCGCTGTCTTGTCCGGCCGCCCGCGAGATGGCCATGAAGATGGACGGGTCGGCGGCGTCTCCAGGCGCCCGCCGGCGGGCGACCAGGAGCGTGGTCCGCACGCCGGTGTGCGGCTGAAACGTGTGCGCGTGCAGGTTGACGACGGCGAGGAGCTGGCAGCGGTCGAGCAGCAACGCCCGCGCCGGCTCGAAGGTGCGGGTGTCGAGCACGCTCTTGGGCAGCACGATGCCCACCCGGCCGCCCGGCGCCAGCCACTGGATGCACCGCTCGAGGAACAGGAGCTCGGGCGGCGCGCCGTCGGGAAGCGGCTCACCGGTCGGGGTGGCGTCACGCCCGTGGCCGCGGTGGCGCTGCCCCACGGTGAAGCGCGCGAGCACGGCCGGATCTGCGATGCGCCCGTCCCCCGTCCCGGCGAAGGGCGGGTTGGTCAGCACCACCCCAGCGGTGCCGAGATCGCAGCGTGCGCGCAGAGGCTGAGGCAGGTCGGCGGCCGGTCCGAGGGCGTCGGCGCGGTGCACCCGGGCGGCGGTGGCGCCCTGCAGCAGCAGGGCGGCCCGGGCGATTCGGGCGAGCCGCGGGCTGATCTCCACCAGGTCGAGGTGGGCCTGCGTGGTCGCGGCGCGGGCGGTCTCCAAGGGCGCACCCGCGGCCCGGCGCCGCGCCGCGCGCAGCACCCCGCCCAAGAACCCACCAGAGCCCCCGGCGGGGTCGAGCACCCGCTCGCCGGGCTGCACCTCGGCCATCGCCACGAGCAGATCCACCACCAGTCGGTTCGTGAAGAACTGCCCCCGCCGGCGCTTGGTCGCGGTGGCGGTGTACTCTTCGTAGGCGTGGCCCACGAGGTCCCACGCCTCGCTCGCGGGGTGGTCGGGCACCAGGCGCACCCGCTGCAGGGCGCCCGCGACCATGCAGATCGCGCGGTCGTCCAGCGTGATCCGGTCGTCGGGCTCGAACACCGCGGGGTGGGCCGCCCGGGCTTCGGCGAAGAGGCTCCGGACACGGCCGGCGCACGCGCGGCGGCCGTCTGGGCTGCCCCACTCGGCGTCGTCGCAGGTGAACCGCAGCGGCGCGGGCGCGGCCCGCTCGTCGAACACCTTCGTCACCAGCAGGCGGACCATGTCGAGTGCCAGATCGGCGTCGTCGCTGCCCGCCCCCGTCGCGTGGAGCTGGTTGTGGCACCGACGCAGGAGCCCCTTGAGGTCGGCCGCCGCGACCAGGGCGGCCCGCTCGGGGGGGCGGTCGGTCTGCCAGCTCGCTCCGGCCCGCGGCAGCGCGGGCCAGGGCAAGACCGCCTCACCGTCGCGCCGCACCACACGGAGCGTGGCGGCGTCGCCCTCCCCGCGCAGGGAGAAGCCGCCAGGGGCGCCGGCGTGCAGCACCGCAGCCGCGAGCGCGTCGGCCCGGTCATCGTGGCGGTGGGGCGACACCAAGCCCACGAGGCGAAGTCGCGCCAGATCGCGGGCCCGCGCGGCCGCTGGGCTGGAGAAGACCGCGATGTCACAACCGTCAATGCTGCGGGCGAGGCAGCTGGTGCGGTAGCCCCCCTCACCCACCAGCAGACGCAGGGCCTG
>JBDQIL010000127.1:0-8251 GCA_040264415.1 Myxococcota bacterium | reverse complement strand
GCCAGAGGGCGCGGCGCTGGACCCGGACGAGGTGCTCCCGCGGCGCGGAGGGGAGCTCGCTCTGCCCTTCTGACGCCGACGGCGCTGGCTGGGACCGGATCCACCGGGGCGCTCGCCACCAGGGCGGCGCGGCGACGGGGTAGATTCGGCCCTGGCGCCCGCCCGAGGCGCCCTGCGTCCCGAGGAGGAGAGATGGCCGTCACGATGCTGTCGGAGTGGTTCCCCGAGGAGCTCCGGGCCGTCGGGGGGGCCGTCGATCCCAACGCGTCCGGCCCCGCCGCGGCCGCGCGCGACCGGGCGCGTACCCGCTGTCTGGTCGAGGCGGCCGCCCGCCCGCCCGGCGAGGCCCGGGCCATCGCCGCCGCGGTGCGGTCCGTGCCGGCGGAGGTCGGCATCAACTGGCTGGCGGTGGCCCGCGCGTGGAGGGCCCACGCCGACCTGGCCTCGCCCGTGCTGCCCGCCGTGCTCGAGGCCCTGGGGCCCCGGCCCCGCGGGCCGGGCAGCCAGGTTCGGCGGCGTCTCGCCGCGGCCTTCGCCGCGGCCCTCGTGGCCAGGGAGCGCGCCATCGAAGGCCCCGAGGGGCGCGCCGACCTGCGGGACCTGGAGGAGGCGCTGTGGCGCTGCGCCCCGGAGGCCTTCGCCGAGGCCCTCGCGGAGGCCGCCGAAGGCCCAGCCGACACCGGCGCCCGGCTGGCGCGGATCTTCGCCGAGGTGCCCCCAGGCGTGCCGGTGCCCTGGCCCGCCGTCGCCGAGGCGTGGCTGAAGCACGCCACCCCGGCCTCGCCCGCCATCGGCGCGCTGCTGGCGGCGCTGCCCCGGGACCGCCCGCCCGCCGCCGCCGAGGTGCGGCTGGAGGCCACCCACCGCGCGGGCCTGCACGCGGCCCGGGGGCAATCGGCCGAGCAGGAGTGGCGCGGGCTGCTCGCCGCGCTGGTGGCGACCCCGCCCCAGGACACCGCCACCCTCGGGCGCCTCTGGATGGAGCGGAACGCCCTGGTGACGCGGTGCCCGGAGCGCCGACACGCGGCGGACGTGCTGCTGGCCAGCCGGAGCCTGCGGCGGGCGGTCGAGGTCTGGAGGCAGGGCCTGGCGTCGCGCCGAGGCCCCAGCGCCGTCGCGCATGACTGGGAGACCTTCCTGGACGCGCTGGCCGCCGAGACGGCCCGGGCCCGGGGGCTCCGGTGTCTGGACCTGCTGTGCCTGGAGGCGCCGCGGGCGCTCTGGCGGCCGGTGCTGGAGCAGCTCGACCTGCTGGAGTCCCTGCCGGTGGACGCTGACGAGCTGCGCCTGTGCGTGCGGCAGGCCCTGGCCGCAAGCCTGCCCGCAGCGGGCCTGGGTGACCCGAGCGCGCCGGTCTCGGTGCTGGTTTCCGCCCTCGACCGGGCGACCGGGGTCTGCGAGGACCACCTCTCGGGCCTCGGGGAGACGGACGCCGACGGCCAGCCGGAGGGCCGGGACCTGACCGTGTCGTCCTGGGCGGGCCTGCTTCACGCGATGGTCGATTCGGTCGAGTCCGCGCCCGATCCGGCACAGGCCGCCCGACACCTGGCCGAGGCCCTGTGCCAGGCTGCGGGGCGGCTGCACCGTGCGCTGCCCCTGCCCGACTGGATGCGGCTGGTGCACTGGGTGGCCGGCGCCGACCCAGCGGGCCTCCCGCCCCCGGGCGTGCCGACCTGGGCCCACCTCGCCTGGCTGAGACAGGGGCTCCGGGCGCGAGACCTGGGCTGTCCACACCAGCCGTTCGCCAGCAGGGCCGAGGCCGAGGCCTGCGCCGCGGTCGGGCGGAGCCTCGACCTGGCCCGGGCGGTAGACCAGCTCCCGCCGTCCATCGTGGACGGGCTCCGGCGGCGCCTGGAGCACGACCTGTCCCAGATCGAGGACCGGCGCCGGCAGGAGGCCCGGTCGCACATCGCCCTGTCGCTCGGGAGCTGGGGACCTTGGTGCGACATCGGCCGGGGCGCGGCGGTGACCCTTGCGCCCATCGTCGGCGGGCGGCCGGAGCAGGAGCGCTGGCGCTTCGTCACCGCCCAGGGGGCTCCGGCGTCCTGCGAGCGCTTCCACAGCACGCTCGAGGCGCCCGACCCCCGCGAGCAGGTCGACATCGCCCGGCGCTACGGCGCGATGCCCGTGTGCCTGCCGGCGCGGCGGATGCTGGTCGATGCCCGAGGGGCCGACGCCCGCGGCGGGCTGCTCCCGGCCCCGCTCGACCAGATCGCCACCCACATGGACCAGCCCGCGACGCGCCAGGTGGGGCACAACGCCCCGGAGGCCTGGGGCCTGCAGCACTGGTACCGCGTGGTCTCCAGCCTCCTGGATGACCCGTCGCCGAGCCGCCCCGTCGCGGCCCTCGCGCTGGACGTGCTCCAGCAGGGCAGCGGCAACCGGAACGTCTCCCTGGTCTTCGCGGAGGAGGTGGTCGAGGCCGGTGCGCCCGATCCCCGCGGTGCGGCCCCCGAGGAGCCCGACGGGTCAGCCGTGCTCGGGGCCCGCGCCCTGCAGTGGCTGCTGGCGCTGAGCGTGCCCACCGGCGCGACCGAGGGGCGGGACTGGCTGCACCGGGAGCGCGCCCTGTGGCTGTTCCTGTCAGACTGGGCATCGCTTCAGCGCTACCACTCCGGGCGAGCCGAGGGCGGCAACGAGACACGGCAGGTGGGCCACAGCCTGTCCGAGGCCGCCGACCGCCGGCTGCTGGCCACCATGCCCGCGGCCCTCTACGAGCACCTCTTCGCCCGGCCGCTACGCAAGCAGCGCGTGCCGGCGATCAAGCGCCTCTTCCTCGCGGTCGCGCGGTCGACGGACGACCTGGAGGCCCACGTGCTCTTCCGGCGGGTCTTCGTGGCGGGCTGGACCCCGGCGGAGCGCGCCGCCCAGGAGCGCATTCCCGAGACGTTGAAGTCGCTGCTGGAGAAGGCACGGGAAGAGCTGGTCGCGGGTGCAGCGTGGCTGGAGGTGCTGGGCGGTGGGCCACCCGCCCGGCCCGGGTCGGGGCCGCAGACCGAGGGGCAGGCCTGGCAGACCCTACAGCGACTGCATCCCATGGGCTCCGTCCTCCGAGCCCAGGCATGGTCCTGGGCCGAGGCCGCCACCCGGGCGCCGCTCGCCGACCGCAAGCGCCCTGGTCGGCGTGCAGCCATGGAGCGACTGATCGACGCCGGCATGCTGTGGCGGGCGGACTGCCACCGCCGCGACCTGCGGGTGCTGTTCGCGCTCGCCGCAGCGCGGCTGGACCTGGGCCTGGAGCCGGGCGCGACCGCGACCGCGCCGCCCGCCGGGCCGGCGGTCGCCCCGGCCGAGCTCGGCCCCCGGCTGGCCCCAGCGCTGCACCGGCTGCACGAGATGGGGGTACTCCGGCACCCGATCGACGCGCTCACGGACGCCCTGACGACCGGGGGGACACCGGTGCCGACCGAGGCGCTGTTGGGCCTGGTGCGCGCCCAGGACCTCGGCGACGAGGACCTCGCCACCCTGTCGCGGTGGCGCCGCCTGGCCCGCGATTGGGCCCGGGACGAGGGCGGGCCCGTGCCTACGGGGACTGGCTGGTTGGCCTGGTCCACCGCGGGTCCGGCCCCAGAGCCGTCCCTGGACACCCCTCTCGCCCGGGCGGCCCGAACCGTCAGCGAGACCCTGCGCGAGCTGTCCCCGGAGTCCGACCCGGCCCCCAGGGGAGCCACGCCCTCGGGGGCGCGGACCCGGCCCCGCAAGGGCCTGTCGGCCGACCAGGTGGTGCGGATGCTGCTGCGGGCGGACGAGCTCGGCGCGGCGGCCAGCCTGGTGCGGGCCGCAGCCATCCACGCAGGCGCCCGGCTCACCGACCTGGCCCGCACCCGGGTCGCCGAGCTCGCGGACCTGCAGGAGCGGGTCGCCCACACGGTGCACCGGGTGGCGCTCACGATGTACCCGGACCACCACCACCTCCAGCGCCTCGCACTCGCGAGGCTGCGCCCGTCGGTCTCGCCCAGCGACGGGTCGCTGGGCCATCCCTCGCCCGGGTCGCTCGGCGGGCCCCTGTCGGCACCGCCCACACCGGCCGACCCCATGCGCTGCGTGTACCTCGCCCTCCGGGACGGGCTCCCGCCCGCCGCAGCCCTGGCGGGGGACGCTCCCGTGCCCCGGGCGCTCGCCGTCGCGCTCAGCGCGCACACGCCGGTCTTCTTCGAGGTCGACGCTGCGGTCCACCGGGCTGACAAGGCCCTGCCCGCGCTCACGCCGGGCGGCACCCGGCTGGGCGAGCGGCTCTGGCTGCGCGAGGACGTCGCCGGCGGGCGCTGGCTGCTCACCGACCGGGCGGGCGCGCCCTGGGGGGCCTGGAGGGACGGCGAGCGGGTGCGGTGGAGCGAGGCCCCCGGGGGCCTCCGCGCGCTGCGGCTGTCGCCGGGTCGGTGGCGGCTGTCCCTTCCGGGGGCCGGAGCGCCGGTCGAGGTCCGACTGACCCTCAGCCTCCTTCCCACGGGGGGACCGGCACCAGCCCCGCGTGGTGGTCCCACAACGCCTGGGTGAGGTCCCGGCCGACGGCCGCGCCGTCCTGCGAGGTGAGGGGCTCGTCCAGTGATACCCCCAGGGCAGCACTCCGTGCGGAGATGGCGGGGACCAGGCGGTCGGCCCAAGGGCCGGTCCAGGGCTGGTGTCGGCATTCGTGCAGGGCCAGCCACTGGTTGTTCAGGAACTCCTCGACCGTCTCGCTTGCCACCCCCGCCAGCCCAGGGTGCTGCAGCCAGTCCTCGACATCCGCCCAGTGGGCGTGGGCCAGGGTGCCGAGGGCGGACAGGACCTCTGGAGCGTCGTCGGGCACGAGCACCGTCTGGGTCCACAGCAGGTCGAGCAAGGCGTCGTCACTGTCGTAGGACGGGAACTCGTCGAAGGCGACGAGCTGGCGACCGTCCGGGTGCAGCGGACCCGTGGGCGCGGGGCGGACGCCCGCCAGCCGGGCCAGGGCCCCCGAGGGATCGCCGCACAGCAGGCCCCGGAGCGGGGCGACGCGCGCCCACAGCCGATCTCCCGCGGCCGCGCCCAGGTGCACCCGCGCCGCGTCCCCCACCGCATCGAGCAACGCCACGCTGGCGACGCGGCACACGAACAGCAGGTCCCGGACCTGGGGCGAGAGCAGGGCGTCCCGCAGGGCGTCGGCGAGCAGGGCCTCGCCCCGGTCGGGCTCCACCAGCGCGACCACGGCGGGCGCCACTGCGGCAGGTGCGTCCGGCTCTGCATCGGCGGCGCTCCACAGGGCCCGCAGGAGCAGGCCGAGAAGCAGCCGGCGGTCGTTCATGGCCGGCTCGCCGAGGTCGTGTGCGACGCAGTCCGGGTCGAGGGCCGACCAGACCTGCTCCAGCAGACCGTCGATGCTCGCCTCGCGCTCGGCCGGCGGGGCCCCGAGGCGCTGCGCGAACCCCTCGGCCAGCACATCGACCAGCACCGGCCGCAGGGCCCGGTCCCGAGCGCGCAGCCAGACGGCGGGCCAGGGAAGGGTGCCGCCGTCGGCCCACCAGTCGGAGCAGCGGAACGCGCGCGCGAGCAGCGCGGGCCGCAGGCGGGCAGGCGGCGACAGCGCGCCGTCGGCATCGAGCCACGACAGCGCCGGGCCCACGCCCTCCGGGTCGAGCTTCAGCAGCATGTCGAGGTGGGCTCCGTGCAGCCCGAAGCGACAGTCCGAGCCGTCTGGCGTCGGCACCCAGCCTGGCAGCAGGAGAAGGCCCTCAGCCCGGCTCGCAAGCTCGGCGGCCACCGCACCCTGACCCGCCCACGCGGCCGCCTCGTCGGCCCGAGCGTGGTGCAGCCACAAGCGGCGTCGCCCCGGCTCCCGTCCCAGCACCCGCTGGAGGGGGGCGAGCAGGGTCGGGTCGAGCAGCACCCGGGCCCGGGAGAGCGGGGTGCTCTGGACGAGACCGGCCCGGGCCGCGTCGGTGAGTTGGGCGGGGTCGCGCCAGGCTGGTACCAGCGTGGCCTCGCGGCGGTCCACCCCGTCGAGGCTCGCGTGCTCACCGGTCGCCAGCACCACGCGGATCCGGGGGTCGAGCCCCAGCAGGGCCTCCAGCTCCGCCGGGGCCTCCTCGTCTTCCTCCCAGTCGTCCAGGAAGACCCAGATCTGCGTCGCCCGGCAGAAGGGCTCGCAGCGCAAGCACGTGGCGTCGTCGGGGCCATCGTCGGGCAGCGCGCCCGCGGCGCTGTCCCACCACAGCGCCCGCCAGAGCCCGAGTCCGCCTCGGCCGCCCGACACCACGAGGTCGTCGGGGAAGTCGTCGTAGGCGACGTCCTCCCAGACCCGATCGGCCAGGGCACGCAGGGCCACCGACTTGCCCGCACCCTCAGAGCCCCGCAGCACGGACAGCCGCGGGCCGGCCTTCCGCAGCGCCCAGGGCTGCCAGGCGGCGGTCTGGAGCGCGGCGGGGGGCCGCAGCCACGCCTCGCCCGGCTGGGGCCCGCGGGACAGCGCCCCCTCGAGGGCGCGCCACAGCCGCTGCTGGACCCGCCGCAGGGCCGAGGGGTCACGCAGGGCCCTCCAGGCGGCGTCGAGGCGCGTGACCTCGCGCACCCGCGGGTCCTGGGCTGCAGGGTGCCGCCCGCCGGGATGGGGCCGCGACGAGACCGCGACCAGCGTGTAGGGCCCCAGGGCCCGAGCCTTCTCCACGAGCGAAGATACCGGCTGGACCTCGCCCGTCTCGGTCACACGGCCGGTGGCCACCAGGGCGTCGTCCAACAGCGCGGGCGCCCAAGGGTCGCTGGGGTCCGCCGCCCGGGCCGCCAGGGCCACGGCCAGGCCGAGCGACCCGCCGTCCAGCCACTGCACGGCGCCCGGCAGGTCGAGGTCGACCCGCGCGGCGGGCTGCGGCCGCCCCGACGCCCCCGCGCCCAGGCGCCACGCAGCGACCAGGGACTCGTCCACGGCGCGCCGGGCCTCCTCCCCCACGGGCACCGGCGCCTCCAGCGCCGTGCCGGCGGCCTCTTCCGCACACCAGGCCACTCGCACTCGACCCAGGACCACGCCGCCCGGGTCGACCAGGGGGAAGGAGACGGGGATGCCGAGCGAGGGGGCCATCGGGTTCCTGTGGTGCAGACCGGGACCGGCCCAGCGTAGCGGGTGGCGGGCCGGGTGAGCGACCGCGCCCCTCCTCGCTCCGCGCCGTCTCGGAACTTTCGGCGCAATCCGCTCGGCTTTCCCCCCCAGCCGCCGGGAGCGGGGCGGACCGGACGAGGGGAGCCGACGGTCCGGCTCCTCCGCCCCCAAGACACCGGAGATCGAGATGGTCGATTTCGAAGCGGACCTGCCGCCCTACGCCCGCCGCCCCATCGAGCGGGCCTTCTTCTCGGTGGACGAGCTCGGCGACCACGTCGCCCGGACCCGCGACACCGCCTCTCGCTTCGAGGCCCCGCTCGGCTCGCTGCGGGTGGCCCCGCGTGCCGATGGCCTGGTCGTCGAGGTGCCCGGCGCCGACCAGCCGCTGGCCCTCACCCACCTCACCGCCCAGCAGCTCTGCAGCCGCCTGGGGGTGACCACCCGCTTCCTGGAGTCGGTGTCGCCCGAGACGGCGTCCCTGGTGCTCAACGAGTGCCTCGACTGTTCCCCCGGGCGCGATGACGCCGTCCTCGTCCGGTCCAAGGACCACGGCGAGCGGCTGCACTCGCTGGTCTCCGCGGGCTACGCCGAGGCCTGGGACGCCGACATCATCGACGCCATCGCCCGCCCGCTCACCGACGCCGGCTGGATCGTGCCCCCCTACAGGTCGTATAGCTCCAGGCGTAACTCCAGGCGCGTGCGCCCGGCCCGCCCCGACGAGGTGCTGCCCGGCGTCCCGGGCGACTGCACGGCGGTCCAGGCCGGCGACCTCATCGAGCCCAAGGGGGCGCGGTCCAGCGACCGGGACATGCACTTGTTCCTGGTCCACCCCGAGCGCGTCGTCGACACCTACGACGTCATGGGGCGCCAGGTCTTCCGGGGCCTGACCCTGCGCCACAGCGAGACCGGCCAGGCGGCGCTGCGGGTCGAGGGCTTCCTCTTCGACTTCATGTGCGGCAACTACATGATGTTCGGCTCCCGGCTGGTCTTCAGCCTGTGGATGCGCCACCGCGGCCTGGGCGAGGGCGGCTTCGTGCAGTCGGCCCGGGCGAGGATGGCGCACTCGGTCCGCCGGCTCGCCGAGGGGGACGCCCACCTGGGCCGCGTGGCCCGGCAGGCGGCCCGCGTCGAGCTGTCGGACGACCTGGAGCGGCGGGCCGTCGAGGTCCAGCTGATGCTGATGGAGGCCGGGGCCGGCCGGGT
>JBDQIL010000126.1:0-8267 GCA_040264415.1 Myxococcota bacterium | reverse complement strand
GGCTAGCGCCCCAGTGCTGCTTGACGCCGTAGAGGTGGATGAGCGTCATGACGGTGAAGACGGCGAAGAAAATGATGTACAGTGTGTTCATCCCGACCTCCTCCAGCACGTCTGCTGTCGCCGGGTACTCCCACGTGCCGTCGGCCCGTCGCTGCGGCCGATTCTCAGCCGCCATGCGGTACGCCGCCCTCACGTGGAAACCCTCCAGCCGCCTCCGCACCGTCGGCGGCGCGACCCGATCTGGGGAGCCTCGTCGGCGACGCGTTGCGGCGCTTCCAGGGCTGACCCCAGCCGGGGGGCGCGCCAGGCGCGGCTACTCGACCGTGCACTTCTCGGCGAGGGCGGCCACGGTGGCCTTGCCGATGCCGTTGACGCGGGTGAGCGCGGAGCAGGACGGGAACGCGCCGTTGGCGTCGCGGTCGCCCAGGATGGACGCGGCCTTGGACGGCCCGATCCCGGGGAGCGTCTCGAGCTCTTTGCCGCTCGCCTGGTTGATGTTGACCCGAGCGCCGCCGGATGCGGCCGGCTTGGCCGAAGCCGGCTTGGACGCCGTCGAGGCGGAGCTGGGTGCCGTCGCCCCCCCGAACTCCACCAGTGGGCGCAGGTTGTCGAGGGTGGCAGGGCCGATGCCTGGCACCTTGTCGAGGTCGGCGAGAGACGAGAAGGCCCCGTTGCTGTCGCGGAACTCGATGATGGCGGCGGCCTTGGACGGGCCGATCCCCGGGAGCGACTGCAGCTCGCGTTGGGTCGCCGCGTTCACGTCGACCCCCGCGAAGGCAGTGCCGACCAGAAACAGGAAGCTGAGCATCAGGCTGAGGAGGACGCGGGCCATGGTGGCTCCTGGGCTTAGAGGTCGATCTCTTCGGGCAGGTCATCGCGCTGCTGGAGGCGGGCCAACCGCTCGGCGGCCTGCGCGCGAGCGGCAGCTTCGTCACCGGGCCGGGCTTCAAAGGCGAGCACGGCCCCTTCAGAGACGCCGTCGGGCAACACCGACCGCGGAACATCCACGGTCTCTCCATCCATGACGAGCACGGCGCGCTGGGATTCGATTCGGTCGACGATGATCATGGCGGATCCTCGGGGGAGGGGAAGCGGAGGTGTTGGGCGAGGCGCGCGAGCGTGGCGGGGCCGATCCCGGGCACAGCGTCGAGCGCCTCGAGGGTGGCGAAGGGCCCGTTGGCGTCTCGAAAGGCGATGATGGCCTGCGCCCGGGCCGGGCCGATGCCGGGCACGGTCATGAGCTGCTCGATCGTGGCCGTGTTGATGTCGATGAAGCCGTCCGAGGAGACCTGCCCCCCATCGCGGAGCACCGCGCGCAGCACGGGCGCGGGGAGCTGCTCGGAGGGCAGCGGGCGGAGGGCCACCGCCTCGACCCCTGCAGGCTCGGCGGCGTTGGCGGATGCCGCGGCGCCGCTCGCGGCCGCCCGGGACACCCGCGCGTCTTCCCGCCAGGCCGCGACCAGCGCGCGCTCGTCCACCTCCTCGATCACCAAGCTCTTCTTGTCGGAGACGACCTTGATGGTGCCGAGCAGGTCGGTGCGCAGGATCCGGGCGCCGTTTCGTTCGAGCCTGAGCAAGGTGCCGTCGTCGGGGTGACCGTAGCGGTTGCCCTCGCCCACGCTGATCAGGGCCAGCTCGGGCTGAACGGCCTGGAGCCAGGCCCGTGATGTGCTGTGTGCCGAGCCGTGATGGGCCACTTTGAGCACGTTGCACGTGCTCAACCCGTTCTGCAGGAGCAGGTGCTCGGTGGGGTCTTCGGCGTCGCCGGTGAACAGAAAGCAGTTGTCGCCGTGGGTGAGCCGCGTCACCACCGAGTTGCTGTTGAGGTCGGAGCGGGTGCCGCCCAACAGGGGCTCAGCCGGGCCGAGCACCTCGAGCTTGATCCCGTCGTCGAGGTTGAAGACCCGCCCCGACCGCAGCGCGAGGTAGCGGATGCCTTTCCCCTCGACCTGCTGCATCACCCGCGCGTAGGTGGTGGTGGTGTGGGGCATGCCCTGATCGCCGTAGAGCTTGACCGGGACCTGCTGCAGCACCCGGGCCATCGCGCCGATGTGGTCGGCGTGGGCGTGGGTCGCGATCACGAGGTCGAGCGTGTCGATGTCGCGCCGCTTCAGCATGACCGGGACCGGGCTTCGGCTGGTGCCCGCGTCGATCAGCACGGTCTTGCCGGCGGGCGACCGGATCAGGATGGCGTCGCCTTGGCCGACGTCCAACACCTCGACGGTGAGCGCTCCTGCGAAGGCTTGGAACCATCCGAGTAGGAGCAGCAGCATCGTCATGCAGCGACCCGGTGCGCGGGGGGACAGGGCTTCACGGTGGGCACCCCGGGCTCAGTCGAGCGTCTCGAACCAGAGGGTGCGGTTCGTGTAGTCGTAGGTGCCGGCCCAGGTCTGACCATTGGTGACGACCACCTCGTTGTGGAAGCCGAGCGCCCCGGGGGCCTCGGTGACGGTGCGGCTCTGCCAGCCCTCGCCGGACGGCCAAGCCTGCTTCATGTCGTTGTTGCGCCCGTCGAAGTAGACGATCTGCGGCTTGCCTCCGCTGACCCAGATGTGGGTGTCGGCGCCCACGTGGTCGGCGTCGTCAACCGTCTCGATCGACCAGCTGCCGGGGGAGCCCACGGCGTACTTGAGGTCGCCGTTGGTGACGTCGTGGTAGGCGATGTGGAGCTGCTCGTCGTGCACCACGATGTCGGGCCACTGGCCCACGTCGCCGTCGGCGTCCACCACCTCGACGCTGTAGGCGCCAGCCGCGCCCCAGGCCAGCTTGAGATCGCCGTTGGCGACGTCGTAGTAGGCGATGTACTCGATGCTGTCCGAGATCGCGATGTTGGGGTACTTGCCCACGTCGGCGGCGAGGTCGTCTCCTCCCGTGTCGCCGGCGGGCGCGACGCCCTCGTCGGCGACGACGCCTGAGAAGGCCGAGCCGTTCCAGCGCGCGACGCGCAGCGCGCCCACGCCCTGGTCGTAGTGGGCCACCACCGGGTAGCCGTAGGCGTCGAGCGCCATGTTGGCGAAGAGGCCCGCGTCGGGCTGGGCCCCGCCGCCTACGTCGGCGTTGTTGGTCTCCCAGACGTCTTCACTGGCGCCGCGCGTGGCGTACCGCAGGTTCTTGTTGGTGACGTCTTGGTAGGCGATCCAGATTCGACCGTCGGCCGCGACGCCGAGGGTGGAGTACTTGCCGCGGTTGCCCGCGTCGAAGCCCGACTCGTCGGCGTAGCCGTCGACCTTCTCGTGGACCCAGCGCAGCTCCTCATCTTCGGTCCAGGTGGCGGTGGCGAACCCGACCGCGCCCTTGGTGCGGTCGAAGTAGGAGACCACCGGCGCGCCTTCGAGGCTGACCCCCATCGACAGCCAGCTGCCCCAGTCGTTGGTCAGCGGCTCGTAGGACGTGTCGTCGAAGGGCACGGGCTGGCGGGCGACGATGTTGGTGTCGCTGCAGCCGTTGCAGGCCTGGAGGTGGGGAGCGATGGCGATCAGGGCCAGCGCGCCGGACGAGAGGCCGCGGGAGAGCGCGCGGTGGGGAAGGGGACGGGTCATCGGGGGACCTCCAGCGAGGATGGGCGCCCCAAAGGTCGCCCGGAGTGCCGCCCTCGACTGCGCGGACGAGCCACAGCCGACGGCAGGCGTGCCGTGTCCGCGAGCATATCAGGCATCCGGTCCGGTCGCTGCCCCGAGCGGATGCGAGCGCCGCTTGCTCGCCTGCCCGGGTCTCGCTACACGCGGAGGCGCCCGCGCGCAGGCCACTGCTCCCGTAGCTCAGTTGGATAGAGCATCAGTTTCCTAAACTGAGGGTCACTGGTTCGATCCCAGTCGGGGGCACCCCTGCGCGGCGGGCTCAGCCGGCGGCCTGCACCACGCGGAGCACCTCGTCGATGTGCCCTTTGACGCGCACCTTCGGCCAGGCGTGCGCGATGGTCCCGTCGCGACCGATGAGGAACGTGGAGCGCACGATGCCCATGTAGGTGCGGCCGTACATGGACTTCTCCTGCCAGACGCCCCAGGCCTCGGTGACCGCGCCATCTTCGTCGGCGATGAGGGGGAAGGTCAGGCTCTCCTTGGCCCGGAACTTCGCGTGCCGCTTGGCCGGGTCGCGGCTGACGCCGACCACCACGGCGCCAGCCTCCTGGAAGGCGGCGAGCTGGTCGCGAAAGTCCTGGGCTTCGACGGTGCAGCCCTTGGTCATGTCCTTTGGGTAGAAGTAGACGACGACCAGCTTGCCAGCGTGGTCGGCGGCGTCGAAGGGCTCTTGGTCGGTGGGGCCAGCGAGCGGCGGGGCGGCGGCGCCGACGGTCGGCATCGAGGACATGGGACCTCCAGGGGTGGGGGGCGGTGTGTGCGCCCCGGGATGGTCGGCTATCCGCACGCGTTTGCGCGTCCAGCCCGCCGCGGGTGTCACCACGGGCGCGCCGGTCAGAGCACTCGGTTACGGGGAGCGGACCCGCGCACGACCGCCGGCCCGGCACTCCTCAGCCGCGCGCCCTGGCCGGATCGAAAGGAACGCACCCGATGGGCTCCGACCCCAAACGCGCCCGAAAGGGCCCGCCTCGCTCTGACGCGAGCCACAACGACCCCCACCGCAACGAGATCCGGAAGAAGTCCGAGAAGCTCGTCAAAGAGACCGGGATCCCCCACCCGCTGGCGTGGCAGGTGGCTCGCGGCGACATGACCCTGAACGAAGTGCTGCAGAAGCTCGCCCTGAAAGACAAGGTCGAGAGCCTGATTCGGCGGCACGATCTCCCCCGGAGCCTGGCCACGCAGGTCGCCAAGGGCCAGGCCGACCTCGAGCAGGTGCTGCTCAAGCGCCGCCTCGAAGCGCACCTCGAGCAGTGGCGGTCGCACAGCATGCTGGTGTCCGCTGCCGCCCACGGGCGCCCCGTGACCCTCGCGCTGCACGGGCAGCGCTGGGTGACGGGCGTGGTCGAGGCGGTGGAGCAGTACGAGTTCGTGTTCCTCGAAGAGGGCGCAGAGGCCTCCGAGCGCATCCACAAGCTGCAAGCCAAGCTGGAGTGCGAGGCCGAACACGCCCGCGCCCTGCGGCGGGCCATCAAGAAGGACAAGGCCCGCGACGCCGTGACCGAGCCTGTCTGGAAGCCCCAAGACCGCTACGGCTGCTCCGACAAGCGCCTGTTCGGCTACCTCGACGCCGCCCGGGCCGTGCGCGTGACCACCCTCGAGGGCGAGGTCATCAGCGGCGACCTGCGGTGGATGGGCCGGTGGGAGGTCGGGCTGCGCCTCAAGAAGGGCGAGTCCGTCACTGTCTTCCGTCACGCCATCGCCGATCTGCGGGCGGCCTGAGTCCGTCTCCCCTCCGCCCGCCTCACCGGCGGCCCCGAACCTCCCAAGGAGTCCCTCGCCATGGGCATCCTCAAGGGCGCCATGACCGTGCGCCGCTACCACGTCGAGGGCGACGTCCCCGACGACTTCCGCACGACCTACGTCGACGCGCTCAACGACCACGCCTTCTCCGAGCGTCCGTCTGCGGGCGTCGGTGAAGAGGTGGTCGGCTGGTGCCAGGTGCACAACCTGCTCGACACCGACTTCAGCGACCTGAACCGGTGGCTGTACAACCACTACGCCCTGGGCGCCCTGCGCATCGACAAGAAGATGCTGCCGTCCAAGCTGTTCAAGGCCCACCTCGAGAAGCGGCTCGAGCAGTGGTGCGAGGAGAACGGCAAGCGCAACGCGCCGCGCAGCGTGAAGGACGAGAAGAAGGAGCAGCTCGAGATCGAGATGCTCGCGCGCACCCTGCCGAAGGTCGCGACCACCGAGTTCTGCTGGAACATCGTCGACCGCTGGGCCATCCTGCACAGCACCTCGGAGCGGGTCAACGACACCTTCCGCACGCTGTTCCGCAACACCTTCGGGCTCGTGCTCACCCCCGTCTCGCCGCTCGACCTGCTGCAGGACGACCCCGAGAAGGCTGGAGTGCTCGAGATCGCGGGCATCAGCGACTACCGGCCGCGGGGCGACACGCCCACGGTCGCCGACCTCACGTCCGCCGACGCCGGCGAGGAGCGCGCATGAGCGCCGCCGAGAACGGACCCGCACCGGTCCTCCCCCACCTGACCATCGAATTCTACGTGTGGCTCTGGTACGCCAGCGAACGCGACGGCGGCACGATGGACCTCGGTGAGGAGGCCGGCATCTGTGACGTGTGGGTGGAGGAGCGCCTGAGCTTCCGGCCCCCCGACGAGGACCGCGCCCGCGCGGTGTTGACCGGCGAGAACGCCTCTGGCTCGCTCGAGGCCCGCGCGGCGCTCGCGAGCGGAAAGGTCGTCAAAGACCTGCAGATGCACCTCCGTCGCGACGAGCGGGAGTACACGGTCACGCTGCGGGGGCCCCACCTCGACCTCGCGGGCGCGAAGCTGCCCAAGCACGCCAGCGACGGCGAGGGCGAGCTGCTCTACGAGCGCATGTACCTGTACGAAGAGCTCTGGTTCTTGGTCCGTGCGCTCTACGTTCGGTTCGCCGGCGAGCGAACCGCGAGCACCTGGCACACCACCGTTCTCCCGGCCATCCGCGAGTGGGTTCAGGGCGGAGAAGCGGGGGGAGACCTCGATCCGGCCCTCGATGAAGTGACCGACACGCTCGATGGCCCTTGACCCACCGGGCGTCGGTCAATAAGCCATGGGGGCGCCGGGGCGACCCGGCCGTGCGCGCGATTAGCTCAGCTGGATAGAGCGTTGGCCTCCGGAGCCAAAGGTCGCAGGTTCGAATCCTGCATCGCGTACCACCTCCCTCTCGCGGCCCGCCGGCCTCACCGGCGGGCCGCGGTGCGTTGGGCGGGCGGCGCTCCCGCCTGCCGGTTTGCGTGGTAGCGTGCGGGCCCGGCCCCCCTGGAGCTCGATGCGAACCCTCCCCCAGACCTCCGCTCTGATCCGTGGGGAGCGCGGCGCGTGAAGGTTCGATTCTGGGGCGTGCGGGGCTCGATCCCCGTGCCGGGGGCCGACACCGCCCGGTACGGCGGAAACTCCGCCTGTGTCGAGGTGCGGATCGAGGGCGCGGCGCCGCTGGTCCTCGACGCCGGCACGGGCGCGCGCGCTTTGGGGCAGGCGCTCGGGGCGGAGGGCGTGCGGCAGGTCCACCTGCTCTTCAGCCACTTCCACATGGACCACGTCTTCGGCTTCCCCTTCTTCGCGCCGATCTATTCGCCGAACACGCGGGTCGAGGTGGTGGTGCCCGCCCACGGCGAGATCGACGGCGAGCAGAAGCTCGCCCGATACCTGAACGGGCTGTACCACCCCGTGCGCCTGAGCGACGTGCGCGACAGTCTGCAATTTCGGGCCGTTCGTCCCGACCAAGACCTCGCTGTGGGCCCCTACCGGGTGCGCACCATCGGCCTCAGCCACCCCGGCGGCGCCTGCGGCTATCGCATCGACGCGGGTGGACGGTCGATGGCCTACCTGAGCGACACCGCGCCCCTCGCGCGGCCCGGGGAGGGCCTGCTGTCGGGGCGGCGGCCGCCGGGCCTCGAGCAGCGCGCGCTTCAGTTGCTGCAGGGCGTCGACCTCGTGGTGATGGACACCATGTTCGAGCGCGACGAGTACTTGGAGCGCATGACTTGGGGGCACGGCTACCCCGAGTACGCGGTGGGCCTGTGTGAGGCGGCCGGGGTCGGCCACCTCGTGCTCTTCCATCACGCGCCAGACGCCACCGACGCGGTCCTCGACGCCCGCGCGGCCCGCTGGGCGGCTCACCCCGGGCTGCGGGTGAGCCTCGCGGTGGAGGGCCAGGCCCTGTCGGCATAGGCTCTGGCTCCGACCCCCCCGCCCGGATTCACGATGTCCCCGCGCATCCTCCCCATCGAGGAAGGTCAGGCCCTCACCCACCACTTCTCCACCTATGTGGACGTGACGATGGTGAACTCTGCGCTCGCGGCGCTGCTGGTCTTGGTGGGAGCGGTGTGGGGGCTCTACCTGATGCACCGGCTCTGGCAGACGAGCCTGGCGGAGGAGTCCGCGGGGGCGCTGGACGCGGCGGCCGCGCTCTGCCTCGTGGTGCATCCGCCGGGCTTCACGCCGCGGCTGGTCGCCACGGGAGACCTCGGGGGGCAGCCGGTCCGGGTCGAATGGCGGGGCGGGGTGCTCGGAGCGCGCACGCGGGTGCGGGTCGGGGGGTACCGGCAGACGCTGCCGCTGGTCACCGACGCCGAAGGGCTCGCGGCGGCGCTCGATCGCTGAGGCGGTTCAGGCGACCCGCGTCAGCTCGCGGGCGCTCCGGCGCCGGGCCTCGCCGTCGGCTCCGTGCGCGCGCAATCGGTCGAGC
>JBDQIL010000125.1:0-8272 GCA_040264415.1 Myxococcota bacterium | reverse complement strand
CGGCGCCCAGGGCGGCGCACAACTGGTCGAGGCCGGCGCGATCCATCTCCTCGACCAGGGCCGAGACCATGCGACGCCGCGCCTTGTGGGGGTCGGCCCCGGCGGCGGTCGCGAGGTCGATCAGCTCGTCGAGGTGACCGACCTCGGCGAAGAAGTCGGGCAGGCTTCGGAGGAGGAGAGCGCGGGGGGGCATGGAGGTCTCCGGGCGAATCGGTGGCGAGGGGCGCCCCCCTTTGTGCCACCCCGTTCCAGCCACCCGACCGCCGGCCCCTACCGGCCGCCCAAGACCGTGCCCGGCGCCCCCTCGACGTTGATCAGGCGGAACCGGCTGCCGCCCTCTGGGCCCCAGGTCCAGACCAGGTCCCCCAGCACGGTGCTGGCCACCAGCTCGAGCTGACCCGCAGGCTGACCGTCGCCGAAGTCCTGCACGCTGTCAAAGGACAGCTCGATCTGATCTCCGACGATCAGGTTGTCGTCGGCGGTGAAGACGTCGTCGCCATACTTCAGACGGAACAGCGGCCGCAGCACCGCCAGCTCTTTGGGCAGGGTGATGGTCACGCCGTCCGACACGAGGGCGCGCTGGTCGATGGACAGGGTGGACCGGGACTGCGCCTCGTCGACGATGCGCTCCACCAGGTTGGTGCGGCGCCCGCCCGCGGCGACCGCGGCCCGCGCCTCGGCCTCGGCGAGGTCTCCGGCGTCGGCCCGACCCGCCCGAAACTCCTCGGCCTCTGCGATCTTGTAGGCGTCGGTGTCTACCCACAGCACGGCCTCGTCGGCGACCAGGATGGCGCGGTGGGTGACGATGTCGTCCACCGACTTGACCACACCGTGCAGGTTGAACTCGATGGGCACGGTGCCGAAGTCGGTGGTGTCTTGCGGCATCACGGCGGGCTGGGTCTTGCCCGCCACGAAGGTCTCGTAGTCGTTGGCGTGCATGTCGGTGAAGTGCAGCGCCAACACGAGCGTGGCGTTGTGCAGGGCGCGGCCGCTGCGGTTGACCACGGCGACGTCGAGCTTGCCCCCCATCATGGTCGGCGCCACCTCGAGGTCGAGGTAGTGGTCCTCGGGGAAGATGCGCCGGAAGTCCTCGCCGAGGAGCCTCTGGCTGAAGGCGATGTCGGAGAGCAGGAAGTCCCACTGCTGCTGGGTGCGGCGCCGGCTGAAGTGGTCCATCACCTTCACCCGGCCCGCCTCGAAGTCGCCCTCTTCGAAGAAGAGGCGGGCGAGCTGCAAGTCGGGGCTGAAGGTGCCGGCCCCCAACATGGTGCTCTTGTACAGCTCGATGACGTAGCTCCCCTCGCGGGTCTTCCGCAGGAAGCTCCGCATGCGGTAGGGGTCGAGCATGTCGCCGAGCACGTCGGCCTGCTTGGGGTAGTAGGCCGCGGCCTGCTGCAGGTGCAGGCGGGCCTGCTCGGTGCGACCGCGCCGCGCCTCGGCCAGCCCCAGCAGCAGGAAGGCCGGCGCGGTGCTGTCGGGGTGTTCGTCGATGTAGGCCGCGAGCAGCCGATCGACCTCGGCCGGGCCCTCGGCGTGGCCGAGGTCCCCCATCTCCACCAGCGCGAGCGCCTTGAGCAGGTGGGCCTCGCGCTCGTGGGGCGCCATGCGGATGGCCTCGTCGGCGGCGCCGAGCGTGGTGGGCCAGTCGCCGTTCCAGGCCGCGAGGTAGGCCCGGTCGCGCACGGTGCACAGCCGATCCCACTCCTCGACATAGCGGTGGTAGACCGCGGCGTAGTCCACCAGGGAGTCGACGAGCCGGCTCTCCAGCGCGCGCTCGTCGCGGCCCAGGTCCATGCGCACCTCTTGGCGGTCGCGCAGCTCGTCGAGCATCTGTTGGGCCTGCTCCTTGTCGATCGCGATGCTGCCGCGCGGACCCAGCGGCCCCATGTCGGCCTCGCCGCCCACCACCGACAGCGTGGTCAGCAGCAGCTCGCTGGTGAGGCCCCACATCTCCTCTTGGTCTTCGATCTCGGCCTGCTTGGCGTAGAGCTCGAAGAGGACGTCCATCAGGTCGCGGCGGGCGGCCAGCACCTCGGGGGCCACGCCTTGGTAGTCGCGGCGCGCCATCGAGCGCAGGTAGGCGCCCAGGTCGTCGGACTCGGCCAGGGCGAGGTCGACCTCGTGGATGACCTTGATGGTCTCGTCGAGGTCGTAGGTGGGCGCGGCGGCGGCCTGGTCGAGCCGCTCGTAGACCGGCGCGAAGTCCTGCTCGGCCTGGGCGCGGTGGGCGACCAGGGCCTGTTCGGTCTGCCAGTGCAGCCCGCCGAGCACCGCAGCGGTCGCGACGACGACCACGCCGGCGCCGATCAGGAGGGGCCGCATGCAGCCTCGGCGGGCGGTCGGGGCGTCGGACACGGCGGGCTCCTTGTGGAGGGGGCGCTCGGTGGAGGAGACCCCCACCGGCGGCGTCGCCAGAGCCTACCCCGCGGGCGGACCCGGGCGCCCGAGGAGCCCCACGCCAGGCGGCCCGCCGCAGGAGCCCGTGACCGGCACCTTCCGCGGCCGACGGGCCCAGAACCTGCACCCCACCAGATCTTTCACGCCTCTCACAGATCGCCCCATGCGGTCTGGGGCGTGGCTACCCCTTCAACAGCGCCGGCCTTCAGTCGGCCGCACCCTCCCGGCGGCGGCACCCGCTGGGACCACCCTGGAGCCCCCATGTCCCTCTTCGCCCTCACCGCGCTCGCCACCACGCTCGTCAGCCCCACCGCCGACGCCGCGTCCCGCGCCGACATCACGCCCACCCTGGTCCCGCCGGCAGCCCTCGGCGTCTACGAGGAGGGCCGCTTCGAGGTGGTGGTCGACAACATCGGCCGCAAGAACGCTGACGACGTCGAGCTCCACATCTACCTGCCGCAGACCCACACCTCGCCCGGGGTGCACGTGCTCGGCATCGTCGGGGCCATGGACAGCCGCTGCTCGCAGTCGGGCTTGACCATCATCTGCGACCTGGGCCGCATCCGCTCCGGCCGGTCCGACTCGGCGTGGGTCGAGCTCGCGCTGCCCTGGAGCAGCGAGGACATCGAGGTGGCGACCGCCGTGGCCACCTCCTCCCGCGAGTCCGACGCCCGAAACAACGAGGACAGCGCCGTGATCGGGCTGGCCTACGACGACGTGCCGCTGACCAGGCCCGAGGCCGTCGACATCCGCCTGTGCTCCGGCACCAACCTGACCGCCTTCTTCGAGTGCACCACCGCGCCGTCGTCCATCGTCGGCCACAGCATCGTGTTGGAGGCCGACGGCTCGATCAGCTTCCCCGGCGCGGCGCCCATCTACACTGGCGTCTGGAGCCAGGGGTCCGCCGACGCCCTCGCCTTCACCTACCTCCGCTACGGCATCCCGGTGCTGAACTTCAGCGGGAACGGCGTCCCCGGCGACTGCTTCGAGGGGCTGGCCACCTTCCCCGGCAGCACGAGCGTCGCGCCCTACGAGGTCTGCACCCAGTAGGCGAACCCCGGGGGCGACCCCGGCGTGGAGAGCGGCGCGGGTCCACCGAATCGGCGACGGGATTCGGCGGACGGGCCCCGGGGCAGCGCGCCCCGGTGCCCCAGCCGGTCGACGGCCTCGATCGGACCGGCCGCGGTCCGCACGGCGGGGGCCCCATCGGCTACGGTCGGCGACTCTCTCCCTGGAGTCCCCCGTCATCCCCTCCACCATGCGCGCCGTCGTGCTTGACGCCCCGGGCCCGCCCGAGGCCCTGACCATCCGCGAGATCCCGGTCCAGCGGCCCGACCCCGGTGAGGTGCTGCTGCGGGTGCACGCCTTCGGCCTGAACCGCTCCGAGCTGCACACCCGCCTCGGCCTCGCCGGCGACGGCGTGACCTTCCCCCGGGTGCTGGGCATCGAGGCCACCGGGCGGGTGGTCGAGGCCCCCGACCACCCCGACTGGGTCGGCCGGAGAGCGGTCGCCATGATGGGCGGCATGGGGCGCACCTTCGACGGCGGCTACGCCGAGTACACCTGCGTGCCGGCCAGCCAGGTGGTCTTGGTCGACACCGAGCTCGACTGGGCGCGCCTGGGCGCCCTGCCCGAGGTGCTGCAGACCGCCTGGGGCTCGCTCACCACGGGCATCGGCGCGCAGCCCGGCGACACCATCCTGGTGCGTGGCGGCACCTCATCGGTGGGCATGATGACCACGGTGCTGGCCAAGCGGCGGGGGATGACCGTGGTGGCCACCACCCGGCGGGCCGAGCGGGCGCCCGCGCTCCACGCCATCGGCGTCGACCACGTGGTGGTCGACACCGGCGAGATCACCGATGCGGTGCGGGCCCTGGTGCCCGGCGGGGTCGACGGCGCGCTCGAGCTGGTGGGGGCGCCCACCCTGCGCGACACGCTGCGCTGCACCCGGCCCGGCGGCACCGTCTGCTTCAGCGGCATGCTGTCGAATCGCTGGATCGTGGCGGACTTCTACCCCATCGCCTTCATCCCGACGGGCGTGCGCCTGACGGCCTACGGCGGAGACGCGAGCGACCTGCCCGCCGCGGTCCTGTCCGAGATCGCCCAGGCCCTCCACCAAGGCGAGGTGGACTGGCCCATCGAGGTCTACGAGATGGACGACATCGCTCGCGCACACGACGACATGGAGCACAACCGCGTGGCCGCGAGGCAGGTGGTGCGCACCGGCGTGGCCGGGGACTGAGGCGCGGAGAGCCCGCGGCGGCTGACAGAGGCGCGCTCAGCCCGTCCGCTGGATGATGTGGAAGCCGAACGGGCTCTCCACGACGTCGGAGATCTGGGTGTAGGCGAGCGCGAAGGCGGCCTGCTCGAACTCCGGTGCCATCTGGCCCTTGCCGAACTTGCCCAGATCGCCGCCCCGCTCGCTCGACGAGCACTCGGAGTGGGACCGCGCGAGCGACCGGAAGTCACCGCCGGCGTCGAGCTGGGCCTTCAGATCGGCGGCCATCGCTTGGGCGTCGTCGCGCGACCGCGACGAGAAGGACCGGCGGGCGCCCGAGAACTTGATCAGGATGTGGGACGCGCGGATTCGGTGGTTCATGGCTCCTCCTGCGCGCAGCGTCTATGCCCCCGTTCGGGATCGGCCAACCGGCTGAGGGCGCTCAGCGGTAGCCCAGGGCGGCTCGCACGGGGCCGGTGGCCGCCTCGACCGCGGCCACCTGGGCCGGCGTGAGCACCTCCGCGTAGCGCCCGATGCGCCTCGGGCTGAGCGCGCGTCCATAGAGCGGGCTGTGGAGCGGGCGCGTGGGGCGGTCGCCCGACTGAAGCTCCGGGGCCACGGTGGCCTTCGGGTCGAAGCCGGACAGGTCGAGGCCGGTGGCCGCCGCCAGCTTCGCCACCGCCGGCCCTGGCGCGCGCACGAGGTCTTCGTAGCGCACCACATGCAGCCGGCGGGTGTAGTCGGCGTCGGCGGACTGCAGGGCCTGCGTGGCGTAGCGCGACCACGTCGCCGCGATCTGGCGCGGCGGCCAGCCCTCGAACTCGTCGGCGCCGCGGGCCCGACCCTCGAGGGCCGAGGCCACCACGTCGCGAGGGTCGCGCACCACCACCACGAAGCGGGCGGTCGGGAGCGCGCGGGCCATGAGCGGAAACTGTGGCGTGAGCTGCGGGTGCTTGAGCACCACGTGGGCGCAGCCCCAGCGCGCCCGGGCGCGCTCGACGAAGGCCTGCATCTGGCCGCCGAAGAAGGCGACCGCGTCGGCGGGGTCGTCGAAGTAGTCGCGGCCGTGCTGGTCGAAGTACATCAGCGTGCGGGCGAGGCCCTCCACCGGTCCCCGCAGGGCCAGCACCTCACCCACCATCCCGTGGGTGCCCGGCGCCGTGCACAGCACCGACTGCACCAGCGTGGTGCCAGACCGCAAGAAGCCGCCGACGAAGGTGGTGGTCAAGGCGCCGCCACCCCGAGCTCGTCGAGGATCCAGTCGGCCTGCTCCACCGACTCGAGGGTCCACAAGATGTAGCGGATGTCGACGTGGATGGACCGGGTGAGGGCCGGGTTGAAGAGCCAGTCGGCGCTCATGGCCTCGTAGTTGCCATCGAAGATGAGGCCCACCAGCCGCCCCTGAGAGTCGAGCGTGGCGCTGCCGGAGTTGCCCCCGGTGGTGTCGAGGGTGGTGAGGAAGTTGACCGGCACATCGCCCAGGTCGGGGTCGACCCAGCGGCTGTCCGGCGAGGTCTTGCTGGCCTCGAGGAGGCGGTCGGGGGCGTCGAAGGGCCAGTCGCCCGCCTTGGCCACCAGCCCCCGCACGGTGGTCTGGGGCGTGGCCCGCAGGCCGTCGGCCGGCTCGTAGCCCTTCACCTTGCCCACGGTCACCCGCAGGGTGCTGTTGGCGTCAGGGTACAGGTCGTCGTCGGCCATCTTGCGGAGGGCCTCGATGTGGATGGGCTGCAGCCGCAGCATCGACCCCGCTCGCTGCTTGTCCCGGGCCCGCAGCGGCGCGCTCCAAGCGTCGAGGGCCCGCGCCAGCTGAACCCACGGATCGTCGCTCTGGGCCAGCTCGTCTCGGCTCTGGTCGAGCAGCGCGAGGCGGGCGTCGGTCTCGGCCAGGGCCGGCTGGTCGTGCAGCTTGGCCACCGCCGCCTCGACCCCGCCCCACGCGGTCACGAGCTCGACCACCGGGGCCGGACGCTGCTCTTCGGGCAGCGCCATCACCCGGTTCAAGAGCAGCACGAGCGCGTCGCGGTCGGACGGCAGCCACAGGCTCTTGGCCATGCGCTCCATGCGGCGCGCGTGGCGCTCGCGGTCGCGCTCTTGGTAGCCGCGGTCGCGCAGCAGGTCGGGCTTGTCGGCCTCACCGGCCAAGCGCCAGGCCACGTAGGCGGCGCGCAGCAGGTCGATCTGCAGCAGCCACCCCACCACCGCCTCGCCCTTGTAGAGGCGCTCGTCTTCGTCGGCGATCTGGTCGAGCTCGGCGAAGGCGGGGCCGTAGCGACGCGCGCGGCGCGGGTCGCCCTCGACCCAGGCCATCAGGGCCTCTTCTGCGGCGACCTTGTCGGCCACCACCGTGCCCTTCGAGAAGCCATCGAGCATGCCCTGGCTGTACTTGCGGCCGTTCTCGAGCTGCCCGATGGAGGAGCTGAGCCGGGCCTTGGCCTCGGGGTCGGCGTCGGCGTGGTGCTGCAGGATGTCGATGAGCTGGCTCTGCAGCTCGATGCGGAAGGGGTAGCTCACGTCGCGGGAGAAGCGCAGGTCGCGCGCCCGCCGGAAGCGGTAGGTCGAACCCGGGTAGCCGGCCACCATCACGAAGTCGCCGGGGTTGGCGCCCTCGGGGTTGATCTCGAGGTGCCGGGGGGGCTGATACGGCACGTTGTCGGCGCTGTGCTCGGCCGCCGAGCCGTCGGGCGCCACGTACACGCGCAAGAAGGCGAAGTCGCCGCTGTGGCGAGGCCACATCCAGTTGTCGATCTCGCCGCCGTAGCTGCCCACCGACTCGGGAGGGGCGTAGACCAGCCGGACGTCGCGCAGCCGCCGCTTCTCGATCAGCCGGTACTCGGCGCCGCCCCAGTAGCTGGCCACCTGGCAGCGCACGTCGGGGCGGTCGCGCTCGCAGTCGGCCACCAGGGTCTTCTTGTTGAGGCTGACGATGCGCTCCCGCGTGCGGTCGCGGGTGCGACGCCGCACGCCCTTGACCACCTCGAGCGTCACGTCGGTGATCTTGTCGACCACCTGCACCTCGGAGCCCGGCCCCACCCACTGCTCGTCGGCCCGCGAGGCGGCCAGGTAGCCGTCTTGGTTGCGGTCGTTCTCGGCGTCGGAGAGGTACTGCAGGTAGCCGGAGACGCAGTGATGGTTGGTCGCGATCAGGCCGTCGGGCGAGACGAAGCTGGCCGAGCAGAAGCCCAGCGTGACGATGCTGCCCAGCGGCTGGCCCTCGGGATCGCCCAGCGCGTCGGCGTCGAGGGTGAGGCCCAAGCGACGCAGCTCCACGGCGCGGTGCGGGAGCTGCTCGGGCAGCCACATGCCCTCGTCAGCAGAGGCGATGGAGGGGGTGAGGACGGCGGCGAGCAGGGCGGTCCACATGGGGGGAGCCTCCGGGGTCGAGCGGACCCGCCCCATAACGCCGCGCGGCCGCCGCAGCGGCGGCACCGGGCGGCGACCCGCCGGAAATACACCGGATCACATTGCCTGGGTTGACACCCCGAAGCGCACCCCGCTACCGTCTCCCCATGATAGTTCGTTCGCGCAACAAACAAATACCCACGACGCCGACGCGCTGGGCGATCCCGAGGGCCAGCCGCTGGGCAGCATCGTCACGCTGGGCTTCTGCTCGGCCAGCTTCGTCTCGCCCGACGGCCTGATCGCGACCAACCATCACTG
>JBDQIL010000124.1:0-8274 GCA_040264415.1 Myxococcota bacterium | reverse complement strand
CCGGCGGTCGGCGGTCAGCCCGGCATACCGGCTCAACGACAGGAAGATCTCGGCCTGCCTAAAGGCGGCCTGCTGGTCAGAGACGACGCCGCGGGCGGCCTCGAGGGCGGCTGCGGCCTGGTCGACCTCTGCGGCGACGCCCTGAACCTGCTCGTCGAGCCCGCTCAGGTCGCGGCCGGCCACGCCCTGGGCGGCCCGCAGGCGGGCCCCCCGCTCGCCGAGCTCCTGGATGCGCCGCTTGGCGCCCTCGAGCTCGGCCTGACTCCGGGCGAGCGCGCGCACCCGCTCCATCACGGCCTGCTTTCGGCGCTCGATGCCGTCCCGCCGGGCGCGCACGGTGGCCTCTGCCTCGCGCACGGCCTGGCGGCTCCCCTCGAGCCCCTTCTCGATCGCGGCCACCCGCTCCTCGGCTTGCTGCCGGTCCCTGGCGGCACCGGCGAGCCGATCTTCCGCGGCCTTGCGGGTCTGGTCGGCCTCGTCCACCTGGCTCGAGAGCTCGCCCCGACGCTGTTCGAGGTCGGACTTCTCCTTGGCCTGGTACTGGCGGGCAGACTCCTGCTCGCGCCGGCTGGCCTCGAGCTCGGCGAGCTCATCGCGCAGCTGAGCGACCGCCGTGTCGAGCACGTCGACCTGCTCGCGCCCCGCGCGCAGGCCCTCGTCGCGGCGCTGTACCTCGCGCACCAATCCCTCTTCGTCCTGGTTCGCCTTTCGCAGCTGGTCGGTGAGGGCCCGGCGGTCGGCGGTCAGCCCGGCATACCGGCTCAACGACAGGAAGATCTCGGCCTGCCGCGCATAGGACTTCAGGCGGCGGTAGCGCATCGCCTTGGACACCTGCCGCTCGAGCCGACGCATCTGCGACGCCATCTGGCCCGTGGAGTCCGCCACCCGCTCGAGGTTGTCGGTGGTGTCGGTGAGGCGCCCCTCGGCCTCTTTGCGCTTGGCCTTGTAGCGAGAGATGCCCGCGGCCTCTTCGATGAGCGTGCGCCGCTGCTCGGGACGGGCGTTGACGATCTCACCGATGCGGCCCTGCTCGATGAAGCTGTAGAGGCGGTTGGCCGCCCCCGAGTCCATGAAGAGCTCCTGGATGTCTCGCAGGCGGCACTTCTGGTGGTTGATCAGGTACTCGGAGTTGCCGTTTCGGAACAACCGCCGCGTGATCGACAGCTCGCTGTGGTGAGCCCACTCCCCCGGAAAGGGCTCGTCGTCGGCGTCGAAATGGAGGGTCACCTCCGCCGACCCCATGGGGTTTCGCCCCTCGGAGCCGGCGAAGATGACGTCCGCCATGGCCTGACCGCGGAGGCTCTTGGGCCGCTGCTCCCCCAGGCACCACTTCACGGCGTCCACGATGTTGGACTTGCCGCACCCGTTGGGGCCGACGACCCCGGAGATGCCGCGTCCGAAATGGAAGCTGGTGCGGTTGGGAAACGACTTGAAGCCGTGCAGCTCGAGCTTGCGGATGTGCATGGGCAGTTGTCTGGGCGGGAGAGTCGCGGAGGGCGTGCGGCGACCGGTCGAGGCGGGAGGGGGGTGACCAGTGCGGAACCGCACGTGTGGGTAGCATGCAGAGGATCGGCTGCACAACGAGATCCACAAGCCGCCGTGCTGATCGATCTTCGCAGCGAATCGCCCGATGTAATTCCGACGGGGCGCGCGGCGCGCGGGTCAGCCCACCAGCACCCAGAGGGCCGCGAGCAGCAAGGGCGCGAGGGTGAGGAAGCAGCCGGGGCGCTGGTGCCGCTCGCTCATCGGAGGGCCCCTTCGGGGGCGGCCCACCCGCCATACTCCGCGCCCAACCGAACGTACTCCTGGTGGCCGTGGCGGATGGCGGTGTCCATCTCGGCCTCGCTGACCTGGCGCACCACCCGACCCGGAACGCCCACCACCAGTGAGCGCTCGGGGATGGTGACGCCCGACGGCACCACGGCCCCGGCGCCGATGATGCTCCACCGGCCCACCGTGGCGTTGTCCATCACGATGGCCCCCATGCCCACCAGCACATCGTCGGCGATGGTGCAGCCGTGCAGGATGACGCGGTGCCCGACCGTCACCCGGTCGCCCACCGACGTGGTGGACAGGCCCCCGGTGCAGTGGATGATGGTGCCGTCTTGGATGGAGGTCTCTTCGCCCACCCGAATGGCCCCCTGGTCGCCCCGGAGCACCACGCCCGGCCACAGGCTCGAGCCCGTCCCCACTGCGACATCGCCGATGATCACAGCGGACGCATGGGCATAGACGCGGTCGGCGAGGTGGGGCGTGTGGCCGGCGTAGGGCTCGAGGGTGGGGCGTTCGGACGGCATCGCAAGCTCCGAGAGGGGGGCCCGATGAAATAACGCGGGGGCCACCGCCGTCGTGCGGACACACCGGCCCGCGCGCCCTCGCCCCGGAGGCTTCATGCAGACGACCACCGCGCTCGCCCCCCGCCGCGACACCACCCTCGCCTACGTCCTCTGGTTCGGGACGTTCTTCGGCCTCTGCGGCCTGCACCGCCTCTACATGGGGCGCTGGGCGTCGGGCGTCATCTGGCTGATGACCTTCGGCCTCTGCGGCGTCGGTCAGCTGGTGGACCTGGTGATGATGCCGCGCATGATCGAGGACTCGAACCGGGGGGCCGGCTGGTAGCGCCCCGTGGCGATCAGCCGATGAGCATGCCGGCCACGGTGCCCGTCATGAAGGCCGCGATCGACCCTGCGATCATGGCGCGCAGGCCCAGCTCTGCGAGATCGCCCATTCGCGACGGCGCGATGCCGCCGATGCCGCCCAGCTGGATGCCGATCGACGCGAAGTTGGCGAAGCCGCAGAGGGCGTAGCTGGCGATGATCGCGGAGCGATCGGACAGCTGGGGGGTGGGTCCGGCCACCATCTCGCCCAGGTGGATGTACGCGATGAACTCGGTGAGAACGATCTTCTCACCCAGCAGGCGGCCCACCAGCGTGGCCTCGTCCCACGGGACACCCATGCAAAAGGCGATCGGGGCGAAGACCCAACCGAAGATGCGCGACAGCGACAGCGGCTCGCCCAGGAACGGGATGAGGGCCACGGCCCAGTCGACCATGGCGACCAAGGCGACGAAGGCGATGAGCATGGCCGCGACGTTGAAGGCGAGCTTCATGCCCTCGGTGGCGCCACGGGCGGCGGCCTCGATGAGGTTGCGGTCTCCCATCTCGGCGTCGGTGGAGATCTTCGAGAGGTCTCCGGCGGTGACCGGGGTGCCATCTTCTGGGACCATGATCTTGGCGATGGCGAGCGCGGCGGGGGCCGACATGATGCTGGCCGTCACGAGGTGACCGGCGATGCCCGGGATGTCCTGCAAGAAGCCCACGTAGGCAGCCATCACGCCACCCGCGACGGTCGCGAAGCCGCCGGTCATCACCGCCATCAGCTCGGAGCGGGTCATGTCCTTGACGTAGGGCTTGATGAGCAGCGGCGCTTCGGTCTGCCCCACGAAGATGTTTGCCGCGGCCGACAGGCTCTCGGCGCCCGAGGTGCCCATCGTGCGCTGCATGACCCACGCCAGGGCCCGCACGATGCGCTGCATCACGCCCAGGTAGTAGAGGATCGACATCAGGCTGCTGAAGAAGACGATCGTGGGCAGGATCCAGAACGCGAAGGTGCGTACGGCCGGCGAGACCTTGCCCGCCCACACGATGGGGGCGCCGTTCTCAGCCATCGCGGCGCCGTCGGGCCCGAGCACCTGGTGCGGGACCATGCTGCCGAAGACGAACTCCGCACCCCTCGCGGAGAACTCGAGCAGCTGATTCACCGCGCCATCGACCACGACGAAGAAGAACTCGGAGAGCATCGGCGAGAGCACCACGACCCCGAACACCAGCTGCAGGGCCACGCCGATCGCCACGGGGCGCCACTTGATGCCCTTGCGATTGACGCTGAGCAGCCAGGCGATGCCGATGAGCACGGCGAGGCCGACCAGCGAGATCAGCCGGTAGTAGGCCGGGGTGTCGGCCACTGCGAGGAAGGCGGTCATAAGGGCCCCTGGGGCGGGTTCGCGTCGCGCATCCTGCCACGTTCGGCGCCCTCGGTGGCACCGGAGCGGGCCAAGCGGGCCCGGAGCGCCCCCCCCCACCGGCCCCACTCATCGGGTCGAAAGGCGGCCGGGTACAGCGCGAGCACCGCGAAAGGGAAGATGCCAAGCTGCAGGCTGAGGTGGGTCCCAAGGTGAAAGATCGCCCCCACCAGAAGGTAGACGTGGAGGAAGTTCACGCGGTTGAACCAGGCGCGCAGGCGGCCCGGTCGATCGGGCGTGTTGCGGTACCAATAGGCCAAGAGCATGAGCGGCGCGCACCACTCCCACAGCCAGGTGGCGACCGTCCCGAGCTGGGTGAGCAGGTAGACCTGATCGAGCCATGAGGGATCGATCCGGGCAAAGGCCGGGTCGCGCATCGCGACGTAGAGCGCGCTCCATCCACCGAAGGGGGTCCAGCTCGAGGCCACCTTGCTCACACCGGCGGCGAAGTAGAGCACCACGAGCTGGGCGATGAGCAGCAAGCGCGGCCAGGCGGGGATCCGGGCGTCGGCGCGACCCCGCCACGACCCGGTCTGCAGGCGGGGGCCCAGCGAGAGCGTGTCTCCGCATCGCGAGAAGGCGAGCACCACCAGGGTGTTGCGGACCAGCATGTCGATGCCGCGATCGGCGGGCGGGAGCACCAGGGCCAGCTGCGCGAGCAGCACCACCAGCAAGGCCGCCGACAGCCGCGGCAGCAAGCCCACCATCAGCGTTGCAGAGAGCCCCACCACGGCGAGCACCGTGCCCTGCGCGACGCCCGCGGTGGCGGGGAGCAGCTCGTAGAGGAGGGGCGGCTGCTTGCGGCCCAAGGGGTTGCCCAGGCCGCCCGCCTCGAGCGGCCCGAACAGCGGCACGACCAGATCGAGCTGGAGCACCTGCGCGAAGTCCCAGAGCAACACCGCGGCCATCAGGATGCGAACGAGCGCGAGCGACCGCGGGTGCTCCCGGACGTCCCACAGCCCCACCCAGCTTCGGAGCGCCCTCATGGAGACGCCGCGGCACCAGCGGCGAGCTCGGAGCGGAGCTCGAGGCGCGCGTGGTAGACGCGATCGGGGTCGGCCGGCCCCCCTCCGGGCGGGACCACGTGGATGAGGTCGACGCGCACCTCGACCTCATCGAAGTCAGGCCGCTCGGCGAGGACCTCTGCGGCGACCCACCGAGAGAAGCGAGGCCACAGGGTGCCCGGCTTGGGGCGGTCCGCGGCGTCATCGTAGATGCCCCGCACCCGTCGAAAGCGAAGCAGCTCGCCCAGCCGCCCGTCGCCATTGGGCGCCGAGAACAGGGTCTCCCAGTCTCCCTCGAGGGCGCGACCCCGCACCACGAGGCGGCCGGCGTGGGGCTCTGGGAACGCGAACAGCCCCCAGCTCTGGCCGGTGCCCGTGGCCCGCCGCAGCGGGTACCACGGCCGCAGCACCGCCTTGCGGAAGCCGTTGGCAGCGTTGCCCACGGCGAGCCCGCGGTCGATGAGCTCGTCGCGGGTGATCTCAACGCCCCAGTCGTTCAGCCGCTGGGTCCACCGGGTCGCCTCCTGCTGGGCGACCGGGTGCCGCAGGTCGCGCTTCGACAGCGTGGGCAGGGGGATCGCGTCGGCCAGCTGCCCGAACAGCACGACCGAGATGAGGCCCGCCCGCACCCACGGCCACAGGCCGGGCCACGGCTCACCCCACGACAAGGGCACCTCGAAGGAGGGCCCGGCTCGCGGTCAGGCCGCGGGCCGCATGCACCAACGTGGCGAGCGGCTCGCCCGCCTCGACGCGGGCGCCGACCTTGTGGTGGACGCGCACCCCCACACCCGGGTGGATGTCCTGGTCGGCGCGCACGCGGCCAGCGCCCAGAACGAACGCCGCCCGCGCCACCCCGTAGGCGTCGCAGCGGGTGACCGTGCCCGCTCGCTCGGCCAGCAAGGGCTCTTCCATCACGTCGCCGCCCAGCAAAGGGGCAGACAGATCGCCGCCTTGCGCCCGCACCATGCGCTCGAAGCGGGGCCAGGCCGCGCCGCTGTCGAGCACCGCGCGGGCGTCGGGGTGGCCGATCAGCTCGCAGACGAGGGTGGCCAGATCTTCGGGGCCCCGCCCCTGCAGGCAGGCGATGGCCTCCTCCACCTCGAGGGCGTTCCCGACCGTGTGGCCGAGGGGCTGGTTCATGTCGGTCAGGCGCGACCGGCACCGGAGCCCGGCCCCCTCCCCCACGCGCACCAGGCTCTCGGCGAGCCGGCTGGCCGCGGGGCGGTCGGGCATGAAGGCGCCGCTGCCGAACTTGACGTCGAGCACAAGCTCTTCGATGCCCTCGGCCAGCTTCTTCGACAGGATGCTGGCGGTGATGAGCGGGATGGACGGCACCGTGCAGGTCTCATTGCGCAAGGCGTACAGGGTGCGATCGGCTGGGGCGAGCGCGGCCGTCTGACCGCAGATGAAGCACCCCACCTCGCCCAGCACCGTCCGCAAGACGCCGGGCTGAAGTGCGGTTCGAAAGCCGGGGATGGCCTCGAGCTTGTCGAGCGTACCGCCGGTGTGGCCGAGACCGCGGCCGCTGATCATCGGCACACACGCGCCCAGCTCGGCCCAGAGCGGCGCCAGAACGAGGCTGACCTTGTCCCCCACCCCGCCGGTGGAGTGCTTGTCTACGAGGGGTCCGGTCAGCCCATGCCACGACAGCTGCTCACCCGACGCCGCCATGGCCCGCGTGAGCGCGACCGTCTCGTCGTCGGACATGCCGCGCGTGTAGATGAAGGCCAGCAGGGCCGCCGACTGCGCGCGCGTGACGCTGCCGTCGACCACACCGGCGATGAAGGCGTCCACCTGCGAGTCCGACAGGGGGCGCCCGTCGCGTTTCGCCTCGAGGATGGCGTCGATGTCGGCCATGGGTCGGCTCCGCGGGCTCAGTAGCTGCTGGAACCGCGGCCGCCGGTCACGATGGCCACGCTCGCAGACGCGCCCAGGCGGTTGGCTCCAGCCGCGATCATCTTGCGCGCGTCGGCCGCAGAGCGCACCCCGCCCGACGCCTTCACGCCGAGCTCGGATCCAACGACCGAGCGCATCAGCGCGATGTCTTCGGCGGTGGCGCCCCCGCCGCCGAAGCCCGTGCTGGTCTTGACGAAGGCCGCCCCTGCCGCCTTGGAGATGGCGCAGCCAGCCACCTTCTCGTCGCGCTCGAGCATGGTGTTCTCGAGGATGACCTTGACCGGGCGGCCCTGGGCTGCGTCGACCACAGCGCGGATGTCGTCAAAGACCGCGTCCCAGTCTCCGCCCTTGAGCCACCCGATGTTGATCACCATGTCGATCTCTTGGGCGCCATCGGAGATGGCTTGGCGGGTCTCGGAGGCCTTCGACGCCGTGGCCATGGCCCCGAGGGGGAAGCCGACGACACAGATGGGCATCACGCGGCTGCCCTCAAGCAGGCGCGCCACGAGCCCGATCCAGGTGGAGTTGACGCACACGCTCGCGAAGCCGTGCTTGCGGGCTTCGGCGCAGACCTCGACGATGTCGGCGCGGGTCGCGGTGGGCTTGAGCAGCGTGTGATCGATGGCACGCGCCAGCCCTTCGGGATCGGCGAACTGCGTGCCGCTGGTGCCCAGCCGGTCGGCGCCGGCCGCCATCAGCGGTTGCAACGCAGTTTCGTCCTTCCAGGTGCCGTGCAGCACGGGCAGAGGCGGGACGGCCTGCTGCTGGAGCCGCTGCTGTACGCGCTCGACCACGCGATCGACGAGCGCGTCGAGCTCGCCATTGGGGGGGTTCTGGCCGCCGCGGCCGTGCGAAGCCGACATGATCATCCTCGGTGGAGGTCAGGGGCTGACCATACTAACGCCTGGCGCCCCGACGATGGGCGGACGCGGTCGATGCCCGCTTGACGGCGGCCCCCTGTCACGTGATTGTCCGGGGTCGCGGACGACCGCTGACAAGACCGGCTCCGGTAACGTACAATGCCGGCCCGCTGGCCCCTTCGGAGGACCCATGAAGCGCATGTCCCTGCTCGGTATCGCCGCCCTCCTGGCCGCATGCTCCGACTACGATCTCCACCGACCCGACAAGGCGGAGCCCGAGCCCGACGAGGAGCCCGAGCCCGACCCGGAGCCCTCCGAAGACCCCGACATCGCGGTCAGCCCCGCCTCGCTCGAGTTCGGAGGCCACCCCAAGGACTGCCCAGCCGAGCCCATCCAGCTCACGCTGACCAACGAGGGCCTCGGCGACCTCGAGGTCACCGAGATCACCCTGAACGGCTCTGGGAACAGCGCCTTCAACCTGCAATGGGACGGG
>JBDQIL010000123.1:0-8278 GCA_040264415.1 Myxococcota bacterium | reverse complement strand
CGGCGATGCCTCCGGGCGGGCGCGGGTCGGGCGGCGGCGCTCAGCGGAGGCGCTCGACCAGCGCGAGCATGGGCTGGAGGGCCGCGGCGCCCAGCAGGCGGCAGCGCTCCGGGCTCCACCCGAACTCGAGGTCGGGGGCGTCGGCGTTGTCTTTGAACGGCATCTCGAGGGTCATCGCGAGGCAGTCGAAGCGCTGGGCCACCTGGCTCGTGCACATGCTCAGGTTCGCCTCTCCGGGCGCCGAGACCGGGTAGCCCATGCGGGTCTGGAAGTCGGGGCTGGCGGCCGTGTAGGCCTTCAGGAAGGCGTCGAGCAGGCCGGCGAGGCGGTCGGTCCAGCCGGGGATGCCCTGGCTGCCCGCGATGAAGTTGTAGGGCAGCGCCTCGTCGCCGTGCACGTCGAGACAGAGGTCGACGCCCGTGGCGTCCATGGCGTCGCGCACCAGCTTGACCTCGGGGGAGCGGGCCAGGGTGGGCGCGTGCCACTCGCGGTTGAGGTTGGCGCCCTCGGCGTTGCAGCGCAGGTGCCCCCGGGCCGCGCCGTCGGGGTTCATGTTGGGCACCACGTGCACCACCGCCCGGGCGCGCAGGGCGCGCGAGACGGGGTCGTCGGGGTCGAGCAGGCGGGCGAGGAAGCCCTCCATCCACCACTCGGCCATGCTCTCGCCCGGGTGCTGGCGCGCGATGACCCACAGCGTGCGCCGGCCGTCGCGGGGCTCGCCCACCACCACGCGGTCGAGGTCGCGGCCATCGAGGGTGGCCCCCAGGCGGTCTACGCGGGCGAGCGGGCTCGCCTGGCAGTCGGCGATGAGGTCGAGGTGCCGCTCATAGCTGTACGGCGCGAAGTAGGCGTACCAGACCAGGTCGGCGTCGGGCGTGTCGCGCAGGGTGAGCACGCCGTCTTGGTAGTGGGTGTCGATGCGGTCCCAGGTCTCGCGGTCGGTGGACGCGCAGGCGCGGTAGCCCTCCCAGCCCTTCGGGTAGCTGCACTGCCCGGCGTTCTCGATGTGCATGACCAGCGGAACCCCGCGGGCGCCGGACACCCGGAAGTGGAACCACTGCTTGTGCTCGTCGCCGGCGTCGGGCGCGATCTCGAGGCGCAGCGCGCCGGGATCGGAGCCGTCGCGCACGACGATGTTGCCGCTGTCGAACGAAGACGAGATGGTGGGCGTGGGCATGGCTCCTCCAGAGACCGGGGCCTATCCCCATGGGGCCGCCGGGGCCTTGACCGCGCGGCCCGCGCGGCCCTACGGTCGCGCGACCCTGGGAGCCACCATGCGAATCGCCATCCTCGGCGCCGGCGTCGCCGGCCTCACCGCGGCCGAGGCGCTGCGTCGCCGCGGCTACACCGACGTGGTCATCTACGAGGCCCAGGATCGCGTGGGCGGCAAGGTCAAGACGAAGATGGTCGATGACCGGCCCTATGAGCTGGGCGCCTACATCACCCTCGAGAGCGACGACGAGGTGCTCGCGCTGATCGAGCGGCACGGGGTGGCGGTGCGCCCGGCCCTCGAGCGGCGCGTCCACGACCTCGACGCCGGCGGCGCCCTGCTCGAGTTCGAGGACTGGCAGGCCAAGCGCTTCACCACCCTCCAGACCGCCGCCGCCGCCGCTCGCTACCTGCTGCTGTGCGCGAAGCACCGCGAGATCTTCTGCCCCGGTGGCTTCGGCGACGCCGACCCAGAGCTGTTCGTGCCGTCGGATCGCTTCTTCGCCGACGAGGGCCTCGAGGCGGTGGCCTGGCTCTACCAGCCCATCATGGCGGGCCTCGGCTACGGCTTCTACAGCGAGACGCCGGCGCTCTACGCCATGCGCTTCATCGACCCCGCCAAGCTCGCGGTGCTGGTTCGCACGCTGCTCGATCGGGACAGCCGGGTGGACATGGTCACCGCCGGCTTCGAGGCCCTGTGGGCGCGGGTGGCCGAAGACCACGACGTCCGGTTGAACCACCGGGTCACGGCGGTGCGGCGGTCCAAGCAGGGCCATGGCTGGGCGGTCGATGTCACCGCCTGCGGCGTGGTGGAGCGCTTCGACCGGGTGATCACCACCATCTCTCGCCCCGAGATGGTGCACATCCTCGACGCCTCCACCGAAGAGCGCTCGCTGTACGGGGCCCTGCGGTTCAACCCGTATGTGACCACCCTCTTTCGGGCCGAGGGGCTGGCCGAGGGCGTGACGGCGTACCTGGGGCAGCACAGCACGCCCGAGACCCGCGGCCGGCTGATGATCTACTCGCAGCCCCACACCGACCGCGACCTCTACCTGGGCTGGCAGCTGGGGGAGCGCGCCGACGCCGCCGGGCTGGCCCAGGCGCTGCGAGAGGACGTCGCGGCCGTGGGGGGCCGGGTGACCGCCGTCGAGCACCAGGAGTTCTGGCCCGACTACTTCCCCCAGGTCGATGGGGCCGCGCTCGCGCGCGGGCACTTCCGCGACCTCGACGCACAGCAGGGTCGACAGGGCACCTACTATGCCGGGGCCATGGTCGACTACGAGCTGACCGGGACCGCCGCGGCCTGGGCCCAGGCCCTGGTGGAGCGCTACTTCCCGGCCTGCTCAGCCGACTGATCGCCGCCGGGCGCCACCACCGTGGCCCGCTCGCGCAGGGCCTGCAGCCGCTCGGCGAGCGCCTCTTGCACCAGGGCCTCGCGGATCTGGGGCGCGGCCTCCTCGAGGGGCATCTGGTCGCGCTTGTCCTCCACCAGGATCACGTGCCAGCCGAAGCGGGTCTGCACGGGATCGGTGATGGTGCCCTTGTCGGCGGCGAAGGCGGCCTCGGCGAAGGGGCCGACCATCTGGCCCGACGTGAACCAGCCCAGGTCGCCGCCGTCGGGGCCACTGGGCCCGACGCTGCGCTCCTTGGCGAGGGCGACAAAGTCGGCGCCGCCATCGAGCTCGGCCTTGATGGCCGTGGCCTCGGCCTCGGTCTGCACCAGGATGTGGCGCGCCTTGACCTCGGGGCGGGTCTGCTCGCCGAGCGACTCGCGGTAGCGCTTGGCCACGGCGACGTCGGTGGCGGCGGCCTCGGCCGACCGCCGCAGCTGCAGCTCGGCCAGCCGCTGCCGGCTGGCGATGGCGATCTCGAGCTGCACGGTGGGGTCGTGGTGGAGGTTGTTGGCCACCGCCTCGTCGTACAGGCGCTGCTCCATGACCAGCTCTTTGAGGATCTCGGCCTGCTGTGGGCCGTCGAGCATGGCGGCCTGCTCGGCGGGCAGCATCGACTTCAGGGCGTCGAGGTGGCCCTGGGTGACCACGCTGTCGTCGAGGCGCGCGAGGGTGGCGCCGGTGACGGGCACGGCCGACCCGGGCGGGCCGGCCTTGGGGCCGCAGGCGGCCAAGGTGAGACAGATCAACGCGAGGGGGACGGACGAGGGGCGCATTCGGGCTCCGGTGCGAGGCGGTGCCCTATCGAGAAACCGGGGGGGTGGTCCAGTGCCCAGGCGCCTCCAGACGGCCCACCGGGCTGGCGCCGGCCCGACGCGCGGAGCGGCCGCCCGTCGAGGGCGACCGCTCCGATGGGGCCGAGGGTGTGGCGCTACGGAACGGTGCCCTTCACCTCGGAGCGGTCGCCCTCGAGGATGCGGAACTCACAGCGGCGGTTCTTCGACCACGCCATGGCGCCCTCTCCGGGCACCGCGGGCTTCTCCTCGCCGAAGCTCACCACGCGCACGCGGCGGGGGCCGGTCACGCCCATCTCGCGCAGGGCCTTCTGCACAGCCTCCGCCCGCCGCTGTCCCAGCGCCAGGTTGTAGTCGGTGGTGCCGCGCTCGTCGGCGTGGCCCTGGATCTCGATGGAGATCTGGGGGTTGGCCGTGAGGATCGCGGCGTTGGCCTGGAGAGCGTCGAGGGCCTCGGGGCCGAGCGCGGCCTTATCGGTGTCGAAGTAGACCAGGTTGAAGTTGGCGCGGAGCTGCTTGACCTCGGCGGAGACCTCGCGGGGCGCGGGCGCCGCGGGGGCCGGCGGCGGGGCCGCGGCCACCTCAGTGACCGGCGCCTGCTTCTTGCAGGCGAGAGCGAGGGCGAAGACCAGGGAGAGGGAGACGGCGCGGATCATGGGGACCTCGTCGGGAGGTGGGTTCGCCCGGGACTGAGCGGTGTCCCTCTGTGAGCAAGGACGGTGCCAACCCTGCGATCCAGCTGGCGCGGGGGTTCTGCTTTCGCACCCGCAGATGTGGGGTGTTTCGCTGCGGCATTGTGCCCCATGCGTAGCGATGTACCTCGGGTGCGCGCCATGCTCCGCCGGGCTGCTCCCAACCCCGGGAACCGACCGGCTGGATAGAGGTCCGACCGCGCTGGAGGAGTCGTGCTCGACCGCATCCCACCCCCCGCCCGCGCGCCGCTCCTCGCCTTCGGGCTGGGCGCGGTCGCAGGCGGCTTCGAGGTCATCGCCATGGCGGCGAACCTGCGCCTGCACCTCGAGCTGGGCGACGCCCTGGCGCTCGGGGTGGCCACCGTGCTGCTCGGCGGCTTGGTGGGGGCGGCCTGCGGGGCCCTCTCCGGCCTCGCCCTGACCGTGGCCACGCGCAATTGGCTCCCGGCCGCCCGCAACGGCGCGGGCATGGCGGCCTCGGCGGGGCTGCTGGCCTGGTGGTACCTGGTGCCCCTCGCGCTCGACAAGCTGGAGCAGGGGCTGGCGCCGGCCGCCATCGCCTTCTGCCTCACGCCCATCGGCGTCATCGGCGTGACCTGGTTCAACGCCCACTACTGGTTTCGCCGGGAAGACCTGGGGGACCACCGGCGCGTGGGCTGGTGGGCGCTGTCGCTGAGCGCCGGGCTCACGCTGGGGCTGCTGGGCGGCCTCAGCCTGAGCGGGCGTGACTATGGCAGCGGCGCCGCCCTCGAGGGCGACCCGGTGGTGCTCCAGATCGCCGTGGACGGGCTGCGCTCCGAGGCCCTCGATCCGGCGGCGCCGGGGGCGGTCCCTGCGCTGATCGAGCTGGTCGAGGCAGGCGCGGTCCGCTTCGACAACGCCATCACGCCGGCCACCGACACGCGCATGGCCCACGCCGGCCTCTTCACCGGGCGGCACCCCGTGCGCCTCGACCTTCACCACCCCGATGATCGCCTGGCGCGCCCGTACCGCACCCTCGCGGAGGTGCTCGAGGGGGAGGGCTACGCCACGGGCGCCTTCGTCTCTCGGGCCGCGCTGGCCGAGGCGTCGGGGCTCTCTCAAGGCTTCCAAGTCTACGACGCCGATCTGCTGCCGGGCCTGGCTGGGATCTCCGCGGTGCGGCCGGTTGAGCTGATCCTGGCGATGCGGGGCGACGCGCTGGCCCCCCGCCCCGACCCCGAGACGGTCTCGCGGGCGACGGCCTGGATGCGGGCCACGGGCGGCCGCCCCTTCTTCGCTCACGTCCACCTCACCGCGCCCTGGGCCGCGGCGCAGGATGGAGATTCGGCTGCCTACGCCACCGCCGCGGCCGAGCTGGACCGCAGCCTGCGCGAGCTGCTCGCCGAGGCGCGTGACGTGGCCGACGGGGCGCCCTGGGTGGTGGTGGTCGCCGGCACCCACGGGCTGCTGCTGGGCGAGCACGGGGGGCAGACCGGCCACGCCGCCCTCTGGGACGAGGTCGTGCGCGTCCCGCTGGTCATCCTGCCCCACAAGCTGGCGGCCAAGACCCGCGAGGTGCCCTTTCAGGTTCGGCTGATGGACGTGCCCGCGACCCTGCTCGACCTGCTGCGGCTCGACCCGCTCGACAAGGCCGAGGGCGCCGACCTGATGAAGTTCGCCGAGGGGCTTCGCACCAAGCACTTCAGCAGCCTGCTGGTCTCGCCGCTCTCGGCGCCGGTGCAGCTCGGGTACCGCGCGGCCATGGCCGATGAGTCGGGCAACATCAAGTTCATCACCGACGCCGACGGAGGACGGGCCGAGCTCTACGACCTCATCGCCGACCCCGCTGAAGCCAGCGACATCGCCGCCGGGCAGCCCGCCGCGGTCGAGGCCCTGCGCGAGCGGGTGAGGCAGGAGGCGGGCGCCTACCAGCGCCCCGCTCGGTGAGGCGCCCGCCGGCTGTCGGGCGTCGCCCGCTCGACCGGGTCAGCGCGCGGGGTCGAGCACCCCGGCCTCTTGGCCGTCGCCCCCGCTGTTGCGCCACGCGCGGGTGAGCTGCGCGGCGGCCGCCGCGGCCGAATCAACCACCCCGATCCGCGCCGCGCGCGTGAGGATGTGCCACTCCGCCGGCGGCCCATCGTCGGGGACCCGGGCCTGATCGAGCAGGTGGCTCAGGTCGCGGGTCGCGATCCAGGCGTCGATCATCCAGGTGTGCGTGTCGGGGTCGACGGTGACCGCGAGCTGCGGCTTGCCCGGCTCGACGGGCCCGGCCACCACGAACATGGGCTCGGCGAGGCAGCGACGCTGGGCGCCATGCACGTGGACCAGCTGGAACGGCGGGTAGCAGCGCAGCGCGGCGGGCACCGCGGGCCCCCCGTCGTCGGACCGCTCGAGGGCCTCGAGCACGCCGTCGAGCATGGCCCGGATGGTTCGATCGGGCAGCGTGTCCGGGTCGAGCTCGGCGAGGGGCCGCCACCGCCGCGCGACGGGGTCGCGGTAGTCGAGCGGGCCCACCTCGCGCTTGTAGTCGAAGGCCTTCACCCCCTCGACGACGTAGCCTGGGTAGTGGTAGCGGAAGCCGCGATCGATGCCGTGCCGGATCTCGAAGAGCATGGTGGCGAAGCCGAGGCCGTCGCGCGCGTGATCGGGGTCATAGACGCCGATGATGCTCTGCATGCTGTCGATGCCGACGTCGAAGAGCGAGAAGGCCACCAGGGCGCCGTCGGGGCGCCGGATGCTGATCTGCCAGGTGTCGAAGGGGCTGAGCTGCCCGGGCTCTTCGCCGAGCACATCGGCCAGCTCGTCGGGGCGGTCTCCCCCCACGTGCTGCACGTAGCGCCGGTAGAGCGCGCGCTCCTCGTGGCCGGGCCGGGCCGGGCCCTCCGAGACCTCGTAGCCGCGCTCCACCGTGCGGATCCGGCGCCGAAGCGACGATCGGAAGGTGTAGCCGTCGAGCGAGAGGCGGGCCCAGACGGCGGTGTGCAGCCCCTTGGTGTCGAGCAGGTAGCGCGTGGTGAACACGCTTCGGCGCATGCGAAACCAGCCCCGCGCGAGCAGGTGGTCGAGGCGCTCCGGGTCGAGGGCCCGGGGGAAGAGGATGCGGAAGGTCATCCCGAGCCGTGGCGGGGTGCCGCCAGGGTCTATTCCGGCGCGCCCGTCGGTGGCGGCGCCACGCGGACCTCGGCCGGCGCGGGGCCGGTGAGCATGGCCAGCAGGATGGCGTTGCCCAGCACCCCGCCAGTCATCGATCCGCCGCCGTCGGGGCGGTGGTCGGGGGCGGCGAAGAGGCACGCGGTGTCGAGCAGCGCGGCCTGCCATGCGGGGTCGCCGGCCGCCCGGGCCGCCCCCAGCGCGAAGCCGCTCGCCGACACGCTCAGCCCCATCACGAGGGGCCCCGAGTCGATGTCGCCCCGCCTGTCGATCCCGGGCGGATGCTCACGAACGGCCGCGTGACCGAGCCGCGACACCCCCAGCGTGTCGCGGGTGGCTGCGCCGAGACGCGCGGCCAACGCGGGGTCGGCGTGCGACAGGAACCAGGCCGACAGGGCGGTCCCGCTGCCACGGGGCAGGTCGATCGGTCGGCCCGTCTCGGGGTGCGCCGACTGGTAGACGAGGCCAGTCGCGGGGTCGACCCAGCGGCTGGCCCAGCCCGCCAGCCACGGGCGGAACCACGGCGGCGGGGGGCGCCCGGTCGCCTCGGCGTGCATGGCGATGGCCGCGGCCACGGCGGCGTTGTCCACCGGGTAGGCCTCCCCTGGGTAGGTCTGCAGCAGGTGCCCCGGGGGTCGGTCGGCCAGCCGGCGCGACAGCGCGGCCACCACGGCGTCGTGCAGTGCGGGGTCGACGGCGACCGGTTCGACCCGGCGCGCCGCCCCCATGGCCACGCCGACATAGCCGAGGACGGCGTGGTCGTGATCGTCGCGGTCGAGGTCGTCGAGCATGTCGGTGCCCCAGGCCACGGTGTCGAAGGCGCGCACCCCCGGATCGAGCAGGCGGTCGAGGGCGCGCCCCGCCCGCGCGCGGTGGATGGGGTCGGGATCGATGCGCTGGGCGGCCGAGAAGCCGGCGACCGCCATGGCGAAGCTGCCCAGCCACCACTCGCCGTCGAAGCGGGCCTGCTGTCGGCCGAAGTCGTCGGCGGTGAGGTCGGGGCGCAGCTGGCGGTCGACCAGGGCGGAGAGGGCCGCCACGGGCGCGGGGTCGGGAGCGCGCCAGGCTGAACGGTCGGGGT
>JBDQIL010000122.1:0-8311 GCA_040264415.1 Myxococcota bacterium | reverse complement strand
TAGCGCGAGTGGCCGTGGATGCCGTGCTCGCCGAGCAGCTCGCCATGATCGGAGGTGACGATGATCACGGCCTCGTCGGCCCACGGGCCCAGCGCGTCGAGGGCCTTGCCCAGGCGCCGGTCGCTGTCTTCGACCACGGCATGGTAGGCGCGCCGGTAGGCCTCGACGACCGCCGGCGCTGCGCCGCGGGCGGCCTTGAGGGTGGTCGGGCGGGCGCCGGCGGGGGGCACCTCCCACCGGGCGGCCGCAGCGTCGCTGGGCTTGAGCGGCTGGTGGGGCCCCAGATAGTGCAGGTACACGAAGTGGTCGGTGGCAGGATCCCAGCCTTCGACCAGCCGACTGAGGCGCCGGGCGAGCTTGCGCTCGGGCACCCGGCGCAGGTCGTCGAAGCCGCGGTCGAGCCCCAGCTGGCCCAGCAGCGGGTTGGCGTAGAGGCCGTGGGTGGCCACGCCGCCGTCGCGGAGGACCTCCGCGAGCAGGGGCACGTCGGGTGCGGGTGGCAGGCTGGACGCGCCCTCGCTCTTCGCGAAGAAGGGCTCGTTCCAACCGTGCGTGCGCACCGGCATGCCGCTGAAGAGGGAGATGGTGGACGGGACGGTCCAGGTGCCGGCGGCCCACGCCCGCGGCACGGCGTCTCCTTGGGCGGCGATGCGGTCGATGTTGGGGGTGGCGGCGGCGGCGACCGCGTCGGCACGCAGCGTGTCGATGACGACCAGCACCACCAGCTTTCCGGAGGGTGCTGCGGCGGCGGGTGGGGGGTCGGGATCGGAGGCGCAAGACAGCGCCGCCGCGGCGGCCAGGCAACAGAGCGTACGCACGGGTCCCTCGGTGACGACGGCTTCCCTTTAGCGGATCGAAGGGGGGGGGTGATGGACAGCCGCCCCTCTGGCTGGCTAGGTACTCGGGACCCGTTTGGAGGACGCCGTGGCCCACAGCCGCCTCACCGCCCCCCGGGGTGCGCCCCGGGCCGTCGCCGCGCTGTTGTTCGGCCTCGGCGGCGCCCTCGTGTCCGGGTGCGCCACCTCGACCGTGGTGTTCACCCCGGAGCAAGACCCGCTCCCCCTGCTCGAGGGTGAGCTGAACGCCGCTGAGGACACACTCGACGTCGCGATCTACACCTTCACCTACCAGCCCATCGCCGATCTGCTGGTCGAAGCGAAGCTGCGCGGCGTCGCGGTGCGGGTGATGGTGGACGAACACCAGAGCCGGCTGCCCTCCGCCGATGAGAATGGCGGGGCGGTCGGCCAGTACGAGATCATCGAAGACCTCGAGTCAGAGGGCGTGCGGGTGTGCAAGCGCCCCGGAGAAGACGGCGGCATCCTCCACCACAAGTTCGCGGTGGTGGATGATCGCACGGTCATCACGGGCTCGTACAACTTCACCGAGGCCGCGACCGAGCGGAACCTCGAGAATCTCTTGGTACTGTCTGACCCCAACCTGGCGGAGCAGTACGGCTCCGCCTTCCAGTCGCTGTGGAGCTGCAATGGGTCGGAGTAGGACCAGGGGCCCTGGCGCCCGATTGTTTGGGCTGGGGTTGGGGTTGTGGGGCCTGGCCCTCGCGCCCACCGACGCGCAGGCGCGGGTCTACCCGGTGCCCATCCTGGTCGACAACGAAGACGACTTGCGGCTCCTCATTCAAGACGGGGTCCTCGACCCCGACGACTTCGACACGCTGCTCGAGCTGCTCAGCAACCCGGTCGACCTGAACCGCGCCGGCAAGAACCAGATCTACGACCTGCCGGGCCTGTCCCTCAAGCAGGCCGACGACATCGTGATCAATCGCCGAAAGAACGGCCCCTTCTCGAGCGTCTCCGACCTCGCTCGGGTCCCCGGCATCTCGCAGGGCTCCATCGACCAGATCGCGCAGTTCGCGCAGGCCGCTCCGCCCCCCGACCGGCCCAAGCTCGCCGACGCGCGCACCACGGTGAAGGCTCGCGGCAGCTACCACTTCGAAGATCGCAGCGTGTACGGCGCCGACGCGGCGAGCTCGAACCGGGTCGAAGACCTCGGATACGGCCAGCTGCCCCAGGGCTACGTCTCGGCCCGGGTCGATCACCCCTGGGGCGTCGACGCGGGCTTCATCGGGCTGGCTCACGAGCGGGTGGTGCGCACCGCCTACAGTCCCGCAGACCAGGCGATCTACGCCGATTGGGGCCGGCCGGCGCTCGAGCTCGGGCGGGCCTGGGCCAGCGTCGAGCGGGGCCGATACTCGGCCATCGTGGGGCACTACACCGCCGGCTTCGGCCTGGGCATCACCTTCGACCGCACCAGCCGCACCCGCCCGCAGGGCTGGTACCCCGACATGTCGGTCAACTCCGACATCGAAGACGGCGACTTTCGGCTGCCGCAGACCCTGGTGGGCGCCGCGGGCCGCGTCGAAGACGTGCCGGTGGGCGAGGCCATGCTCGAGGCGACGGTCTTCCTGTCGTCGCGCACGCCCGATGCCTACCAGTACCACCTCGCCGTGACCGGGGGAGACCCCTTCGATCCCGACAGCGACGAGCTGGTCTCGCCGCGCGTGCTCATCGACGGCTACGAGGCGGCCTACATCACGCTGCCCAACCTCTGGCGGGAGAGCCTGGCCGGCGCGAACGCCGAGGTCGTGCTGCGCGGCAAGACGCGCTTCGGCGCCACCGGCTGGGGGGCGGTCGCCGATCGCTCCATCGTCGACGGCGTGCCCGACAACCAGGAGCTCTTCATCCGGCAGCGGGTCTCCGACACCGATCAGTACGGCGCCTATGGCGCCTATGTCGGCCACGGCTCGGGGGCCTTCGACGTCACCGGCGAGTTCGGGCGCACCTTCTCGGGCGGCAACGGCCTGCTGCTGATGGGGCTCTACGACCAGGGGCCCGCTGAGATCGAGCTGTCGCTGCGTCACTACGACACCACCTTCGACAACCCCCACGCCCGGGGCATCGCCGCGGCCGACGTCTACCGGGGCTTCCGCGACCGCGACGAGCAAGGCGCCCGGCTGCGCACCGAGCTGCGCCCCACCAAGGTCTTCACCACCCGGTGGATGGTCGATGCGTGGCGAAACATCAGCAACGGCCGCACCAACCTCGAGGTCTTCGGCCGCCTGCAGGTCGAGCCGTCGCGGTACCTCACGCTCGCGGTCATCGGTGACCACCGCAACCGCGACCTGGCCAACAACGGTCGCACGCGGGTCTACGGCGGCGACTATGACGACGAGCTGTCGGCGCTCGACGGCGCCACGCTCGACACCTCGACGGTCGACATCATCGAGGGCGCGGGGTCGCGCAACTATGTGGCGGGCCAGATCCGATACAGCCGAATCCCCATGACCACCCTCGAGCTCTTTCACCGGCGCACCTACGAAGACGCCGGACTGGTCTACCCTCGAGGCGGCGAGATCTGCGAGCCGGGCTTCATGATCGGCTCGGCGACCTGGGCCAAGGCGCGGGTCAAGCCGGTCGACAAGACCACGCTCACCGCGCGGTGGCGGATCCTCGACGAGAACATCCATGGCAGCACCGGCGACCGCCTCACCGACGGCTACCTGCAGGTCGAGCAGCGCTTCAACCCCACTTGGAAGGCCACCCTGCGCGGCGGCATGGTGTGGCAGCTCGACGACCCAGACTCCGAGTGGGCAGACGCCTGTGATCAGGTCGGCCGCCCCGACCTCGATGTGAAGTGCGCGGTGGGCGTCGAAGACACGCTCGATCCGACCTCCGCCCGGCAGAAGCCCGAGGCCCTCATCCTCGCGACCGTGGAGGCCCGGTTCCGATGAACACGCTCATCCTGCTGCTGACCGCCGCCTACGCCGCCCCACCGGGCGCGGGCGATCTGGTGTTCACCGAGATCCATCCCCGGGCCAGCCCGTCGAACTGTGAGTGGTTCGAGGTGGCCAACGCCGCCGGCGCCGACCTCGAGCTCGACGGCTGCTACATCGGCTGGCAATCCGACACCTCGCGCACCGGCGATCTGTCGGGCGTGCTCGCTGCGGGCCGCACCGCCGCCAACCCCGCCGTGCTCGGCAGAGACACGGGGTCGTGCAAGGTGGACGAGGGCGCCCCCATCGACTGCGTGGCCTGGGCCGAGCCCGAGCGGCTCACCTGCGTGGCTCCCGTAGACCTGCCAGTCGCGGGCATCAGCGTCACCGACAGCGCGACGGGCACGCTCTGCCTGGCCTGCGGCGCACCCACCGACGCCGACCTGCCCTGTGACGCCTCCGACCTCGCGATCTCGGTGCTCGACGCCGTAGACTTCAACTGGAACGACGACTTCGACGGGCTGTGCAGCGTCGACGCCGACGTCGGGCGATGCTCCGCCCAGCACGACCTCGACCCCAGCACCGCCGAGGCCAACGACGATCTGGAGAGCTGGTGTGTGGCCGAGGCGGCCTCTGGCACCGAGTTCTTCGGCTTCGACGGCCGGGTGATCGTGGGCTCGCCGGGCGAGCAGAACGTGTGCCCGGTGCCCGCGCCCACCTGCGCCGCGGGCGATCTGTCCATCACCGAGGTCATGAGCCGTCCGCAGTCCTCCACCGACAGCTGGCTCGAGGTCACGGCGAGCGACAGCTTGTCGGCGCCGTGCAGCTTGGCGGGCTGCGTGCTGTCCGACATCGGTCCGAGCACCGACCGGGCGGTCACGCTGTCGCCCGGGGTCGAGCTGCAGCCAGGCGAGATCAAGCTCTTCGCCCAAGGGGGAGGGCCCACCCTCGACCAGGGAGAGACGCTCCCTGCGGTCGGGGTGAGCGGTCTCTACATCGGCAACTCCGGCGACGTGACCACGCTGTCGCTCACCTGTGACGGGTCGGTGGTCGACCAGGTGCCGGTGTCGGAGGCCTTCGTGGACCAGCGCTGCCCCGACAAGGGCTGCTCGGCCCAGGTCCGCGCCGGCGTCACCCCCGACCCCGACGACCCCGACGCCGCCTTCTGTGTGCCGCCGATCACCAGCGAGACGACCTTCGTCTCGGCCAAGTCCACCGAAGACAACGACTACCGCATCGTGGGTACGCCCGGCGCGCCCACCACCTGCGCGACGTTCGAGTGGCCCTCCGAGGGCGAGCTGGTCATCACCGAGATCACCGCCGATGGTGCGGGCTCGGTGCCCGACTGGTTCGAGGTGCACAACCCCACCGACCGCGACCTCGAGCTGCAGTGGTGCGAGCTGCGGCAGGCCGACGCCGATCCGGCCGACACCGCCGACGCCGACGCCTACGAGCTGGCCTACCGGTACTTCCTGGCCGACGACGCCCATCGCTTCGGCGTGCCGGCGGGCGGCTACGCGGTGTTCTCGAAGGGCGGGTGCCTCGACGCTGACGACGAGGCCGTGGCCTCCGACACCGCGCTGGGCTCGTCCGACGACGTGCTGACCACCTGCGGCGACGACGGCTACCGCTTCGGCTCGATCTACCTGAAGGCCGACATCACGTCGCGCCTCGAGCTGGTCTGCGAGGGCACGTCGATCGACACGGTCACCTACAACTTCGACCGCATGAACGTGCTCGAGGGCCACTCCATCGAGCTGCGGCCCGACCGGGTCGACCTCGACGGCGCCACGGCCAACGACGACTGGTCGAACTGGTGCGCGGCGCCCTTCACCGGCTCGGCCTACGAGAGCGAAGACGGAGACCCCAACTACGGCACGCCGGCGGGCGCCAACGAGTGCGAGGCGCCCCCCGCGCTGAAGGGCTCGGGCCTCGGCTGTGTGTGCTCGGCCTCGCCGGGCGACACCGCACCGGCTGGGCTGGCCGTGCTGTTCGGCGGCCTGATCGGGCTCGTGGGGCGGCGCCGACGGGGCTGACGCGCCCGCCGCTGCGCCTCAGTCTGCCGCAGCCGCGCTCGGGGCCTCGGATGACGCCCAGGCGGCGGCGACGCACACGACCAAGAGCAGCACCAGGGCGGCGAACTTCGACTCCTGGATGAGCCACTCGGCGGCTGGCGCGGCCTTCTTCGCGGCGCGAAGCCACCCCAGCGGGGTGCTGGCGAGGGCGAGCGCGAGGCCCCAGGGGGCCCACCACGCGGGGCGCAGCACGCCCCGCAGCAGCGCCACGCCCGAGGCCACCACCGGCAGCAGCAGCAGGGCGAGGTGGTGCTCATAGGTGTAGACGGGCGTGATCAACATCAAGACCGTGATGGCGCCGAAGGCGGCGCCCATGCCGGTGGGGCCGCGGGCGCGCCGGGCCACCCCGGCGAGGCCGGCGAGCAGGGCGAGCGAGGTGATCCGGCCTGCCAGCGCCGCCCGCTCGGAGAGGTGGTGGTCGTCGGGCCCGGGCCAGAGCTGGTGGTAGAGGTCGGGGATGCTGTGGTTGGCCGGCAGGGTGATGGGCACGGTCAAGCCGTTGTAGTCGCCCGATGAGAAGCCCGGCAGCACCTGGGTGTAGAAGCGCCACTGGGTCTCCGCATCCACCACCGGCAGGGCGAGGAGAGACAGGGCCACGGCCACGCCGCAAGCCGCCCACACCGGCCGCAGCGCGCCGCGTGCCCCCCAGCCCGCGAGGTACAGCGCCGGCGCCATCTTGGCCATGGCGGCGGCGCCCACCCAGCCGCCGGCCCCACGCCAGAGGCCCAGCAGCGCGAGGAGCCCGACCACCAAGTTCACCTGACCCATGGCCAGGCTGTCGGGGATGGGGCTGAGGGCAGCGGTGACGCCGAGCAGCAGCAGCAGCGGGGCGCCGAGCCACCGCCGCAGCACGACCAGGGTGCCGAGCAGCGCGAGCTCCTGAATCCAGAACCACACGATGTAGGCGGACTTCAGGCTGAAGGGCGCCACCCACACCATGCCCAACAGGGCAGGCGGTGGGTAGAAGAAGGGGTGCACGGCGCGCCGGGTGCCGTCGGCGCGCGCCCGGGCCCCGAGGTTGCCGCGGACGTAGGGGTCGTCGCCGTCGAGGGCGGTCTGGACCGCGTAGTAGTAGGTGGCGAAGTCGCGGGCGTTGCCCGAGCGGTGCACGCGCCGCAGCGCGTCGGCGTGGGTCGCGACGAGGGCCGCGATCAAGGCGACGGTGGCCACCCACCGCCACGCTGGGTTCCTGCGTTGCACCGCGCGCGTCTAACGGGCCGCGACCGGATAGGCGGACCCATGGCTGATGCCCTCTTCGACACCATCGCGCGCATGCAGGGTGAACGGCCCTGGGGCGCGGTCCTCGACGCCGGCACCGGCAGTCACTCCTTGACCTGGGTGCGGGGCCTCGACACCGATCGGTGGGTCGCCGTGACGGGCGCGCCGTCGCGAGAGCGGGCGCTGCGCGAGGCAGTGGGCGACGCGGCCCGGCCCCACGACCGCGTGGTCACCGGCAACTGGACCGACCCCACGCTGCTGCACGGGGAGCGCTTCGACACGGTGCTCGCCGACTACCTGCTGGGCGCGGTGGCCGGCTTCGCGCCCTATTTTCAAGACCGCCTGTTCGCGCGGCTGCGGCCCCATGTGGTCGGTACGCTGTATGTGGTCGGTCTGGCGCCGTACCCTGACCAGGCCCACACCGAAGGGGGGCGCTTCATCCAGCAGATCGCCGCCCTTCGCGACGCCTGCATCCTGCTGGCAGGCCACCGCACCTACCGCGAGTATCCACGCGACTGGGTGATCCGCAGCCTGAGCGGCGCGGGCTTTCGGGTGGACGACGCCGTGTCGGTGCCCATCGTGTACCGGCCCCGCTTCTTGCGCGGACAGCTCGACGTGTGCCGGCGCAAGCTGCCCTACTTCCGAGATCGGGGGGTGGCGCGGGCGATGGAGACACACATCGACGCGGTCGAGGCCGAGGTGCTCGCGCTGCCCGAGACCGCCCGCGGCATCCACTTTGGCGAGGACTACGTGGTGCGCGCCTCCCCCGTTTGAGGCGGGGGCGCCGCCGCCCGGCGCTTGAACCCCGGCGCTGATCGGGCGAAGAAGAGGGGGTGAGGCAAGATCTCCACCCGCCCGCACCGCCCCGGTCGCCACGCATGGCGGCAGAGGCGCTGCGCCAGGGCAGCGCCGACGAGCTGACCCGCTTCTACCGCGACCATGGCGCGGCGACCCTGGCGTGGGCCATTCGGCTGGGGGTCCCGGGTGACGACCCCGCGCCGGTCGCGCAGCGGGCGCTGGTCCGGTCGGTTCGGCGTGTCCATCGCTTCGACGGAGCCGCGCCCATCGAGGCGTGGGTGTTCTGGAACCTCGCGGTGGAGCTGCGCCGAGCGCGGTGGCGCTCGGCGCTGCGGCGCTGGCTGCCCTGGCACCGCCGCCCCGCCGCGCGCCCCGTCGGCCGGTCGGCGTTGCTGATGCGCCGCCGCGAGCGGATCGTGCAGGCGCTGGCCTCTCTGCCTCGGGCTCAGCGCGAGGCGGCGGTGCTCGTCGAGCTCGAGGGCCGCAGCGC
>JBDQIL010000121.1:0-8318 GCA_040264415.1 Myxococcota bacterium | reverse complement strand
TCCGGTCGGCGGGCCTGCGGGCGCCAGCCGCGTGTGGGCGGCGCGGTAGGTCCAGCGCTCTACCAGGGGCCAGCCGACCCACAGGCGCCGGGGCACCTCCCCCAGCCACACCGGAACCTGCACGAAGGGGGCGTCGAATCGGGTGGGCGGGCCGCCAGCTTGGCGGACGAGCTGCTCGAGCGGCGTCTCTGCGGTGTGGGCGACGCCCGGCCCCTGCTCGATGGCGCCCGCCCGGATGTCGGGCATGCGGTGGGCGGCCCAGGCGAGCGCGTCGGCCGGTTCTTCGGCGGACGGCGCGGTGAAGCCAGCGCGGGGCCCCTGCATCCAGAGGTGCGTGGGGGCCGGCGCGGGCGCGCCCGCCGACAGGGCGGCGCGCAGCGCGCGGTGGGCCTGCGGCTGACGGTGCTGGTCGTAGCCGTGCAGGTCGACCGAGGCGCCGGGCTGGGTGGAGACCTGGGCCAGCCGCACCACCGACAGGCACGCGGCGGTCTCTCGGGAGAGGTCGGCGAGCCGGCTGAGCTCCTCCACGGCGAGCTCGTGGTCGCGGTGGGTCTCGAGCACGAGCGGGCAGGCCCCCGCGGCCTCGTCGTGCAGCGCGGCGGCCAGCGCGGCCTTGCCCGGGGTCTCGGCGGAGAAGCGCGCCTGGTGGGCCTGCCAGGCGTTGAAGCCGCCGGCCAGGGGCGCCCAGACCAGGCTGGCCCCGAGCACGGCCGCGCCGATGCGGTCGGCCCCCCCTCGCCGCCAGGCCCCGCGCGCGCCCACCAGCGCCACGGCGAAGACGACTGGCAGCACGGGGGCGAAGAGCCGCGCCGACAGGTCGGCCCGCGAGAAGCCGGTGAGGACCGGCCCTGCCAGCAGCCCCACGAGCGCGATCAGCACGAAGCGGGCCTCGATCCGGGCCGAATCGGAGCGCCGCCGCGCCACGCCGATCAAGCCGCCGACCAGCACCACGCACCAGCCGAGCACCCACGGCCAGTCCGACAGCACCATCGACTCGTAGTGGTTGAGGGCGTGCAGGATGGGCGCGGGCGCCACCGTGGCCAGGGCCAGCCCCAGGGCGAGCCCGCCGGGCACCCGCACCCGGCCCGACACGGCGGCCAGCAGCACCAGCGCGGCGCCGGCGGCGCCCACCGACACGAAGAGCTGAACCCCGTCGTGAAAGGCGATCGTGAGGCCGCGGTGGGCGTCGAAGCGCGGGTCGGCCACCGAGAACGCGTGGGTGACCGGCGGGTCGACGGCGAGGATCGGCGCCACGGCGGCCAGCAGGGCCATCGAGAAGCCGCCCGTGGCCCAGAGCGGCGCCCGATCGCCCCGCCGCACGGCCACGCTCGCCCAGGCCAGCAGCCACGCCAGGAGGAACACGGCCGTGGTCTCCTTGGTGAGCAGGGCCAGGGCCATCAGCGGGGCGGCCGCCCACCACCGTCGCCGCAGCAGGGCCCCGCTCGCCCCGAGCACGAAGGCGCCGCCGAGCATGTCGAACTCCGGCAGGGTCCAGGCGCTGAAGAGCACGGTGGGCGCGACCATGGCGAGCAGCGCCCCCCCCAGGGCGACCCACCGCGCGTGGCCGTGGGCCCGCAGCGCCGCCCGGGCGGCCAGGCCGTAGGGCACCAGCAGCAGGCCGTGGGCGAAGGTCCAGGCGCGCAGACCTGCCGGGTCGAGGCCGAAGGCCGCCTGCCCGAGCTTGACCAGCACGGTCGACAGCGGCCGGTAGGCGTGGGTGTACATGGGCGGCGGGTTGTAGATCGGCTTCAGCAGGCTGAGCGGATCGGCGGCCACCCCGTCGGTGATCGCGAGCACGTACCAGACGATCGAGTCGACGCCGTCGACCACACCCGCGGCGGCCAGCGCCACGCCCAGCCCGATGATGGCCGCGATGTCGCCCGCCGTCTGCGTCTTCGGCGAGCCAGTGTGCGCCATCATGGCCGGATGGTAGCATGGGGCCGCCGTCGCCCCTGGGGAGCCGGATGTCCGCGCATCAGCCCCCGCCGCCGTCGCGGGCGCGCGCCTTGGGTCGCGTGCTCGCTGTGGTCGGTCTCGGTCTGGCGGTGGTGGTCGGGCTGGGGCTCGCCGCTCAGTCGCTCTGGGCCGAGGCCAGCGACGGCGGGTTGCTGCAGCGCCTGCGTCTCGCGCCCTTCGCCCTCGCGGTGGGCGCCTGGTGGGTGGCCTCGGTGCTCGCCGGCCCGCGACTGGTGGCGCTGCTCCCCCCCAACCAGCGCGCCCAGGCCCCCGCCGGGTGGCGCCTCGGCCTGTGGATGGTCGGCGTGCACGGCCTCAACCTGGCCCTGCCCGGCCCCGCCGGAGACCTCGCCTTCATGGGGGCCTTGGTGCGGGTGCACGGGCTGCCGGCGCGGTCGGTCGTGGCGGCGACCACCTTCGCCCGCGTGGGAGGGCTGGCCACCATCGGGCTGCTGGGCCTGGCCCTGCTGCCCTTCGCGCCGGCGGAGGGATCGCTCGGGCTGGTGGTGCGCGGGGCGGTGGCCTGCCTCGCGGTGGGCGCCGTCGCCCTGGGGATCGGCGCCCTGCGTCCCGGGTGGCTGACCTGGGGGAGCCGGGTGACCGTGGGCTGGCTGGCCGCCCGCGCCCCTCGCGCGCTCGCCGGTCCGCTGGGACGGATCGACGCCGGCGTGGCGGGGCTCGCGCAGGGGCTGGCGGAGGTGGCCCGCGGTGGCCTTCGCGCCATGGCGGTCACGGTCGGCTGGAGCCTGCTGATCCAAGCCGCCTTGGCGACGAGCTTGCTGGCCGCAGCGGCGGCGGTGGGCGAAGCCCTGCCGCTCGCAGGGCTGGCCATGGCCCACGTGGCCGGGGAGCTGGCGTCGGTGGCGGTGGCGGTGGCGCCCGCTGGAATGGGCGGCTTCGATGGCGCGTTGGCAGCCTCTCTCCTCTCGTTTGGCGGTCTCGATGGGCTGGGCGCCGCCCTGGTCGTGCTGTCGATCCGGTCGGTCCAGCTCGTGGCCCTGGGCGGCGGCACCGTGGGGGTGGCCGCCGCCGCGCCGTCCCTCTTTCGGGGCGATCCACCCGGCGATGCGGAAGATCTTCCGACCGTGGGGCCGCCAGACGGCGGACCGGCCTCCATTCGGGTTGACAGCTGACAGAGCAGACACCTACGGTGTTTGACAGAGTCGTGACATCGCTCCCTTCGCGTTGTTCGCCGCTCGACCCCAAATTTTTCGATCTGCTCCGCCGCCTGGCCTTGCCGCTGGTTCGACCGAATACGCCGCCAAAGGTTGGTTCTCATGGAAAAAGCCTCCCATCTCCTTCTGCTCGCCCTGATCCCCGGCTGCGTCACCGAGACGGCCTCGCAAGACGCCCCGGCCGCCGCCGCCCCGGCCGCGCGCGGGAGTGACGTCGGGCAGAACGCCGAGTGGGCGCGCTCCTACGTCGAGCAGCTCCAGGGTCGGATCGACGCCGACCCGCAGCTCGCCGTGATCAACGACCTCGAGTCGGCGGCCTCGGTGGTGCAGCAGACCGTGCTGGCCCCGTGGGTGGCCGGCTGGAAGGCCGGCGACGCGACCGCCCTCTCCGCGCACCTGGGCGACGGCGCCGGGCTGCAGTGGGGCGCCGCCTCGTCAGATGTGGTCCGCGAGGGCGGCGGCATCATCGAGTCCACCCTGTCGGTGCCCGCCGGCGCCGATCAGTCGGCGGCCTACCTGGCCGGCTTCTCGCGCATCGACGCGCTCTCGGCCGAGGTGGTCGAGGTGCTCGACCTCACCGACGAGGCGGCGACCGTGCTCGTGCGCTTCGACCTGCGGGGCCTCACCGCTGACGGCGCCCGGCAGCAAGACCGCGGCCTGCTCGAGATGAAGGTCGCCCTGGGCGCCACCCCGCGCGTCATGGCCTTCTCGTCCGCCGAGATCGAGCGCTTGACCGCCACCCGCGCGCCGGCCTTCGCCGACGTCTCCGAGGCGTGGGGCCTGCACACCCTGCCGGTCGAAGACCGCAAAGAGGCCATCCGCCGCGGCGGCTACGCCCTGGTGGCCGCCGACTACGACGGCGACGCGCGCGCCGACCTGCTGGTGGGCAACTACGGCCCGCTGCAGCTGCTCCGCAACACCGGCTCGGGCTGGCAAGACGTGACCGCGGCCGCCGGCCTCGACGTCGAGGGCGTGGTCAAGTCGGCCGCCATGGCCGACATGGACGGCGACGGCGATCGCGACATCCTGCTGCTCCGCTTCGTCATCGGCCAAGACGACGACCGCGGCGACTTCATCGCCTACGCCAACAACGGCGACGGCACCTTCAGCCGCAAGGGCGAGGTGCTTCCCAAGCGCCGGCAGTACGACCGCGCCATGCCCATGACCATGGGCGACTTCGACGCCGACGGCGACATCGACGTCTACATCGGCTTCCCGGGCATCCGCGACTTCACGTCGGGTATCTCGAACCGCGGCCGCCCCGACTGGCTCGCCAGCCAGGGCATCTGGTTCAACGACGGCGACTGGAACTTCCGCGAGGCCGCCGACGGCGAGGCGGTCATCTCCGAGAACAACGTCTACGCCCACGCCGCTGTGGCCACCGACGCCGACGGCGACGGCCACCTCGACATCCTGGTGGTGGACGACTCGGGCCGGCTCAACCCGCTGTACCGCAACGACGGCTCGGGCAGCTTCTCGCAGGTGGCCTACGAGGCCGGCGTGAGCGACGGCGGCCTGAGCATGGGCGCCACCACCGGTGACTTCAACAACGACGGCCACATGGACATCATGGCCACCAACATCACGCTCACGGCCGGGCAGCGCATCGCCGCCTCGACCGACGGCCTGCTCGACGAGAGCAGCCGCATGGGCGAGGTCATGGAGACCCTGCGGCAGGAGTACCACCCCGTCACCCTCTACATGGGCAACGGCGACGGCACCTTCGAAGACGTGACCGAGGCCGCCGGCATCGACTGGGCCGGCGACGCCGGCGCTGCGGGCGAGTGGCTCGACTACAACCACGACGGCCTGCTCGACTACTACCTGCCCAACGGCCTGTGGTCGTCGGGCCCCGAGTCGCTCGACAGCTTGTTCTTCCGGGGCGAGATCGCCATCTACGGCGACGCCATCCTCGGCTACGTGGGCAACGTGGACGAGTCCGACCCCATGGCCAACGACGTGCACGGCCGGCCCATCTTCGCCACCAACGGCGGGCCCAACCCCGTGCTGAGCGTGCTGCGCAACCACACCCACCCCGGCAACCAGGCCCTCACCTGGTCGATGGGCGGTCAGCAGCGCAACGCCCTGTACCGCAACAACGGCGACGGCACCTTCACCGAGGTGGGCTACCTCGAGGGCGCCGATCGGGTGGAGGACGGCTACATCGTGGCCCCCGTCGACATCGACAACGACGGCCGCCAAGACCTGGTGCTGCGCAACACCGACCCCGCCCCCACGGTCGACTACCAGCCGGTCATCGCCCTTCACAACCAGCTCGGCGGCCAGGCGCTGTCGGTGCGGCTCACCAGCCCCACCGGCAACACCGCCGGCCTGGGCGCCCGCGTGATCGCCACCATCGGCGACCGCACCCTGGTGCGCGAGGTGCGCGGCGTGGCCGGCGCGGTGCAGGCCGAGCCGGTCGCCTACTTCGGCCTCGACGGCGCCACCCAGGTCGACCGCATCGAGGTGGTGTGGCCGGGCGGCGAGCGCCAGGTGGTCACCAACGTGGCCGCGGGCTCGGTCGAGATCGCCCGCAAGTAGCCGCGCGACGAGACAGACGGGCGCCGGGCTCCTTCGGGGGTCCGGCGTTGGTCGTTTGGAGGGCAGGCGGGGACGGCGCGACCCGCTCTGCTCGACCCCCGCTGCGCTACTCGGCCCGCGCGATCTCGAGGTGCTGGTTGACGTCGAGGTCTTCGATGACCGACATGGTGGCGTCGGGCCACACCACGGTCAGGCGGTCGATGGTGTCGCGGTCGCCCAGGCCCAGGTGCACCTCTGGCGGGCCGCCCGACGACACCGTGTGCGCGCCCGCCAGCACCCAGCGCATGCCGCGCCAGTCGCCTGACTCGACCAGCACGCGGGCGCCCACGGCGAAGGGGTTGGGGCCGTCTTGGCGCAGCGCCACGGTGACCCAGCTCGCCGCGGAGCAGCGGGACAGGTGCAGGCGCGGCGGGCCGTCGATCTGCTGGGCCACGAGATCGAGCACGCCGTCGCGGTTGAGGTCGGTCCAGACCCCACCACGGCCCATGGTGTCGGCGTCGAGCCCCCACGCGGCGCCCTGGTCGGTGAAGGTGCCGTCGTCCCCTTGGAGGTACAGGGCGTCGGGCTGGAGGCGGGGATTGGGCAGCCCGGCCTGCTCAAAGGTCTCATCAGCGGCTTCCTCGACGCCGAGGTAGCCGTAGCTCTGCCACAGGTCGAGGTCGCCGTCGTTGTCGACGTCGAGCAGGCGCGGGCCCCAGGCCACCACCGAGTCGGGGTGGGCGGGTTCGAGGCCGGCCGCGCGCGTCGTGTCGTACCAGCCGCCGTCGCCGTCGGACAGGCTCAGCCAGACCCGGCCCCAGTCGGCGGTGACGAAGTCGGGCTGCAGGTCGTCGTTCAGATCGCCCACGCTCAGGCCCATGCCGTACATGGGGATGTCGAGTCCGGCCCCCAGGTCGCTGCCCAAGCCGCCGCCGGCCCGCAGGCCGTCTGGGGTCTGCTCGAGGACGAAGTTGGGCACCACCTGCGGGCCGAAGTCGTTGACCACAAAGGCGTCTTGATCGTGGTCGCCGTCGAGGTCGACCCAGGCCGCGCAGCACGAGTAGGGCTCGAGCTCGAAGTCGGGGAGGTCACCCTCGGAGAAGCCGCCTTGGCCGTCGTTCACGAGCAGGGCGTTGGGCTCGGCGGGCTCGAAGTCGGTGGCGTCGTGCCACGGGGGCGGGCCTGTGGGACCGGCGCCGGTAGCGAGCAGCAACAGGTCGAGGTCGCCGTCGGAGTCGGCGTCGCCGAAGCTGCCGCCGAGCGTGGCCACGAGGTGGTCGCCCAAGGCATCGGTGAGGGCGCTCGACGCGGCGAACCGGCCGGCGCCGTCGTTGAGCCAGAGGCCGTCGGGGTGGTCCCACCGGGTCAGGAGCAGGTCGAGGTCGCCGTCGCCATCGACGTCGGCGGGCGTCGCCCCTTCGCTGTCGGCGTCGATCTCGTCGCCCCGCCACCCCTCAGGCGCCGGCTGCAGCCGGTAGCCGCCGGGGTCGAGGGATCCCACCAGCAGCTGGTCGGCCCCGAAGGTGGGCCGAAAGACGTCGATCACCCCGTCGCCCGTGAAGTCCGCCACTGCGATCCCTTCGGCGGACCGCCAGGGGGCCTCCCGAGACCAGGTCGCGGGATCTCCCACCGGCCAGCGCGCGGGGTCGGTGATCTGGGTCAGGAGTGGGCCGGTTGTGGGGCTCTCGCAGGTCTTGACCCCCGACGATCGCCACTCGGCGCCCACGGTGGCCAGGTCGGGGAAGGGACCCTCGAGGCCTGCAGAGGGGCCGCCGGCACTGTCGGCCTGGTGGGTGTTGCAGCCGATCACCGAGACGGTTGTCAGTAACATGTAAAGGCGCGAGGGCATGGGTCATCCTATCCCAATCTCGCCGCCGCGCGACAGGGTAGGGTCGGGGCGTGGACCGCCTCGCCCCATGGCTGACCGTCGCGGTCCTGGCCGCCGCCCTCGCCGCCGCCGGCGCGGTGCCAACCGCCGACCACATGACCAGCCAGGTCTTCGGCATCACCGACCCCATCGCCTGGGCCGACTTCTGGCGCCCGTACTGGAACCCCGCGCCCATGTCGGTGGCCGGCGTCCGGCCCGGCTCGGTGCTCGTGATGAAGGCGCTGTCGGCGCTCTCGCCCCGCGGTGGGCCGGCGCCCGTGGGCTTGGCCGCCGCCTTGGCATTCGCCTCGCTGTTCGCGTTTGGCGGCGGCGCCTACGCCTACCTGCGGCGATGGGGCGCCTCGGCCGGGGCCGCTACGGTCGCGGCCGCGGGCAGCCTGCTGCTCTCTCCCTCGCTCTTCAGCGCCTGGTACCTGCCCGAGCTCGACGCATTGGGCGCCGGCCTCACCTTGGGCGGGCTGGCGCTGCTGGCGCGGCCGGGGCCCCTCGGTTGGCGGGCGGGGCCGCTGGCCCTCTTGCTGGTCTGCGGGCTGATGCTCAAGGAGAGCAGCGCCCTGGTGGGCGTGGCCTTGCTCGGATCCGGAGCGGTGGTGCTCGCCGCGCGCGGAGACCGCGGCCTCGCGCTGCGGCACCTGGGGGTGGCTGCGGGCGCCGTCGCGCTGTGGGTGCTGGCGGCGCTGCCCCTGTTGGGCGATGAGGCCAGCATGATGGCCTCGGTCTCGCTGCTCGACCGGCTGCCGGTGGTCGAGCACGACGCCACCCAGCTCCAGGTGCTCGAC
>JBDQIL010000120.1:0-8341 GCA_040264415.1 Myxococcota bacterium | reverse complement strand
GGCGCCCGCGTCGGTCGCGGTGACGCCGACCGCCCCCGCAGATGAGGCGCCCGAGACACCGACCATCGCGGCCGCCACCCTCGACGCCCTGGCCGCCCGCGCCGCGAGCGGACGCCTGCAGCGCGCGGGGCGCGCCGGGCTCGAAGCGGTCCCCCACACCGACCCCGCCTATGTCCGGTCCCGGGCGCTGCTGGTGATGGACGCCCAACAGGCCGGAGACCACGGCGCCGAAGGCGCCTACCTCGACCAGCTCATGGCCGTCCCCGAGAGCGGCTACGACCCCGTCTTCCTCGCCCAACATGCGCGGTGGCTGGTCAACGACGGGCAGTACGCCGCGGGGCTCGACGCGGCCAACACCGCCGAACAGCACTGGGCCCGCATCCCGAGCGACATCCTCCAACCCACCCGGGCGCAGATCCTCCGCACCCGCGCAGCCGCCGCTCAAGGTGTGTTCTATGAATCCGGGGGAGATCTCCCCCGTCTCGACGCCGCCATCTCGGCATGGCAGCGGTACGCCACGTACGTGGCGCGCCTCTCGGCCGACGACGGTCGCGAAGCCACCGCCGTGGTGGCCCGCCTCGAGGACACCCGTGCGCGGCTGCAGTAGCCGGAGAGCCCGATGAAGTCCGCACCCTGCCTCCTGGTCTTCGGCCTCGCCTGCGCGGGCAGCCGGGCCATCACTGGCCAGGTCATCGAACGGAACGGCGCCCCGGTGCCTCAGGCCATCGTCTCGCTCGAGCCGGGCAACGTCGAGGTGCTGACCGACGAAACGGGCCGCTTCGCCATCGGCTACCTCCGCGAAGACGACGGCGACCGGAAGGCCCTCGCTCTCCGAACCGAGTACCGACTCGAGGCCTTCAAGGTGGGGTTCCACCTCGCGAGCGCGCAGGTGGCCTACCGCACCGGGCAGCTTCGGGTCGAGCCGGTCACGCTGGCCCCCGACACCATCGACCTGCCACCCGCGCAGCAAGCCCTCGACCCGGCGCGCTTCCCTGACGCCGTACGGTCGGCGGGAGCCACCTACGAGGGCGAGTAGTGCGCACCTGGCTGGCGATGGCGGCCATCGGCTGCGGGAGGCTGACCGACCCGAGCGGCGAGCTCGCGGCCCTCGACGGGGGCTGGATCGAGGCGGTGGGCGCAGAGCCCGACACCTTCTCGGGCATCGTGGGCGAAGGCGCTTCCCGAGCCGCCTGGGTCGCCATCCACGAGGGCGACCTCTCCACTGCCAGCGCCGCTGACGGCCCGGCCGGGTGGCGCGGCCGCACCGAGGCGGCTCGAGTCGAGCGCGATCTCGCCCTGCTGTCCGAAGCCGCCTGGCCCCTGTGGATGGAGCGGTGGAGCGATGGCCCCGGGCTGCCCATCGGCACCGCCTTGCCGGCGCTGGTAGCGCTCTCGGCGCATGACGCCGGTCTCGGCGAAGACGCGCAGGCGGCGCTGGCCCGGCTCGACCCGTGGGCCACGCCGGAGGCCCAGGCCTTGGCGGCCGCGATCGACTCGGGCCAGCCCTTCGATTCGCTCCAGCTCGACGCGACGGGCGGCATGGCGCCCTGCCTCTCGGCCCACCAGGCCGCCCGCGCCGCCCGCGACCCCGCGCCCCTGGCCGCATGCGTCGGCCCGCTCTGGGTCGAGGCCGATGGCAAGCGGGCGCTCCACGACCCCCTCCAGCACGCGACCCGGGTGCGCATCCTCGCGGCGCCGCCGCCCGCGGGGGTCGACGGCTTCACCCAGCTGCTCTTCTCGGGAGACTGGGCCTGCTCCGAAGCCGCCGCGCCCAACTGTGCGGCCCCCGCTCCGCTCGCCGCGCCCGCCGCCGGCGCCGACCCGCAGGCTGAGATCGCTCGCCTCGACGACCTGCTCGAACGGTGGAAGTCCGCCACGCTCGACGACCTGCCCGAGGAGGGGCGCGCCCTCATCACCGATCTCCGCCTGATCGAGGGCTTCCGTGCGGGCCGACTGGCTCGCTGGGCCCGGGCAGCGCTCGACGCTGGGGCGCCCGACCGCGCGCTGGTCTTCTTGCGAGCGGCGCGTGACCACCAGGCCCCGCGCACGGTCGGCCCCACCAACCCGCCCGAGCTCTTCTCGCTGCAGGCCCGCGCCCACCTCTCGGCCGGCCGCCCCCGTGAGGCGCTCGACGCCCTGCAGCCGCTCGCTGCAGGCTGGCCCCACAGCCGGGCCCTCACCGAGACCATCGGCGACATCGCCGTGCTCGACACCCTCTCTCGCCGCGGCGACTCGAAGGAGCGCTGAACATGCGCCGTTGTCTCCTCCCCCTGCTCGCGCTCGCCGTCGGCGCCCAAGCGTCGGTCGCCCGCGCCGCCGAGCTCCGCTACGCCGAAGACCAGGCGCCGGGCATCGTCAACCCGCTGTTCACCACCACGATGAGCGAGGCGCGGCTGGGGGAGCTCGTCTTCGAGGCGCTGTTCACCGACGACCGTAAGCTCTCTCCGCAGGGCGACCTCGCCGAGTCGTGGGAGGTCGCGAGCGACGGCCGGTCGATGGTCGTACAGCTGCGCGACGGGGTGACCTGGCATGACGGCGAGGCGCTCACGCCCGACGACGTGGTGTTCACCGTGCGGGCGCTCCAAGACCCCCAGACCTCGTCGCCCGAGGCCGGCCGGGTCGAGGCCATCTCCCGGGTGACGAGCCCGGGCCCGGGGTCGGTGCGGTTCGAGTTCGACACGCCACAGCTCGACCCCGCCGCCCTGCTGACCTTCAAGATCCTCCCCGCGCACCGCTTCTCGGGCACCGCTGTGAGTCGGAGTGACCGCTTTCGCGCCAGCCCGATCGGCACCGGCCCCTACGAGGTGACCTCCTTCAACGACGACGGCAGCGTGAGCCTGCAGCGCTACAGCCGCCACCGCGACACCCCCGCCATCGCCACCATCACGCTGCGCGAGGTCCCCGAGAAGTCCTACCAGGCGAAGCTGCTGCTCTACGAGAGCCTCGAGGCGCTGGTGCGGGTGCTCCCCCGTGACCTGGCGATGCTGCAGAGCAACCGATCGGTCGACCTCTACCCCTACCAGACCAACAGCTGGTGGTACGTCGGCATCAACCTGCAGCATGGCGCCCTCGCCGAGCTGCCGGTGCGCCAGGCGCTCAGCCGGATGGTCGACGCCGAGGCGCTGTTGGCGCCCATCGGGACCGGCGCCCGCCTGAGCGGCCCCTTCGTGCCGGCGAGCCCGTTCTACAACCACGAGGTCGAGCCCACGGGGCGCAATCCGGTGGTGGCCGGCCAGTTGCTGCAAGAGGCTGGCTTCGAGCGGGTCGACGGCGCCTGGGCCCGCGACGGGCAGCCGCTCGCCCTTCGCCTCGCGGCGCCGCGATCCATGGAGAGCATCCAGGAGGTCGTCATCAACCTGCAGAGCCAGCTGCAGCGGTCCGGCGTGGCCCTCGAGGTCGAGTTTCTCGACGACGCGGCCTGGCGTCAGCGGGTGTGGGTCCAGCGCGACTACGATCTGTTGTTGAGCCAGTGGAGCTTCGACCGGAGCGAAGACGTCCGCGAGCAGTTTCACTCGCGGGGCGCCCGCAACTTCGGGGGCTACGCGAACCCGGCAGCAGACGACCTGCTCGACCGGGCGGCGGTGAGCCGGGATCCCCAGGAGAAGAAGGCGCTGCTGCGAGAGCTCCACGCACTCGTGGCGACCGACGCCCCCATGGTCTTTCTCTGGACCCTTGACAGCTACAGCGCCGTCAGCCGCACGGTCTCACAGGTCGAGATTCACCCGTTCTACTACTTCACCTGGGTCACAGACTGGGTCCTGGAGTAGCGGTGGGCGGGCTCGCGCGTGCCGCCGGCCGGCGCATCGCCTGGCTGCTGGCGACCGCCGCCCTCACGGTGGTGCTGGTTCACGGCTTGGTCGTGGTCGCGCCCGGCGGCGCCGCCGACGCGGCGGCCGCAGGGCCGGGGGACCGCGCAGCGTTGGCCGCGTCCTGGGCCGAAGAGGCCCCCGCGGTGACGCGGATCGCGCGGGGGATCGGCCGCACGCTGCAGGGTGACCTGGGCACCAGCCGCGTCGTGAAGCCGGGCGCCCCGGTCACGCCGCTGGCGCTCGGGGCATGGTCGCGCTCGGCCGCGCGCCTGCTCGCCGCCCTCGGGGTCGCGACGCTGCTCGCGGTGGCGGGCGCGATGCGACGCCGGCGCGTCGGCCTGGCATCGTCCGTGGCGTCGGCTACGCCGGTCTTCCTGCTCGCGCTGGCCGCGGTGACATCCATCAACGCCGCCACGTGGTGGCTCGTGTCGGCAGGGTGGATCGACCGCCCGAGCTGGTTCGCCCTGCCCGACGCGCCGTCTCTCTGGCGCGAGGTGCTCGGCGTCACGATCCTGGCGGTCGCCTCGAGCGGCCTCTCGGAGCTCCGGCGCGACGTCGCGGGCGCCCTGGCGGCCTACCGGGACAGCCCGTGGGCTGACGCGGCGCGGACCCGCGGCGAGCCGCAGTGGCCCCACCTGCTGACCAACCTGACCGCCCCGGTCGCGCGGGCCCTCTCCGCGCGGGCGGTGCTGCTCGCTGGCGGCCTCGTGGTGCTCGAGAAGGTGCTGTTGCTCCAGGGCGCGGGCGGGCTCCTCTGGCGAGCCGCGGTGGCGCGGGACCTCCCCCTGGCGGCAGGGGTCGCGCTGGTCGGGGCGGGCGTCATCGCCGCGATCCGGCTGGGCCTCGACCTCCTGGCGCTGCGCGCGGACCCCCGGCTGATGGAGGCGTCGTGAGGGCGCACGGGGCCACCGCCGCCGCCGCCGCCCTGCTCCTGATCGGGCTGGCGGGGTGGTTGATCCCATACGACCCCGTGCTCGACGTCGACCCGGCTCGGGCCACCGCCTCCGCCTCCTGGGCACACCCCCTCGCCTTCGACCGCCTCGGCCGAGACGTGCTGCGGCGCCTGCTCGCGGCGACGCCCGCCGCGCTCGGCCCAGGAGCGGTGGCGATCGCGGTGGCCGGCGCCCTGGGCGCCATACCGGGCGTGGTGGCCGGCTCTCTCGGCGGCTCCCTGGGCCGCGCCCTGCTCTTGCCCCTCGAGGCGGTCGGCTCGATCCCCCGCTTCGTGCTCATCGTCCTGATCGCCGCGGCCTCCGCCCACAGCCCCCTGGTGCTGGGCGCCGCGACCGGAGCAGCCTACGCGCCCACCCTCGCCGACGCCCTCCGCGCGCAGGTCGAGCGACTGCGGGCGGTCGGCTGGGTCGAGGCCACCCGCGCTCACGGCGTGTCGTGGCCCGCGCTGTGGCTGCACGACTTGCTCGCCGGGGCGTGCCGGCCCGTGCTCGCCGTGCACGCGCTGCGCCTGCTGGCCTTCGGCGTCGTGGTCGAGACCAGCCTCGCCTACCTGGGGCACTTCGGCGTGCAAGAGCCGGCTGCGTCGTGGGGCAACCAGCTCGCCCTGTCGATGGGGCACGCGGGCAACGCGTGGGCCTGGGCGGCCCCAGGCCTCGCCATCCTGGCCGCGGTGGGCACCCTGCAGGCGGCGGCCTGGCGGGTGGCGGAGGCCTACGATGTCGCCTGATGCCCTCCACCTCCGAGATCTCACGGTTCGGGTCGGCGACCGGACCCTCCTCGACGCGGCGGCCCTCTCGCTTCCGGCGGGCCAGGTCGTCGGGCTGATGGGGCCCAGCGGGGCCGGCAAGAGCCTTCTGTTGCGCTCGATGGTCGGCGCAGTGCGGGCGCGCCCCGGCGTGGTCGCGGGGTCGGTCGAGGTGCCCGGCCGCCCGGCCACAGACCTCGCCGGCGCGACCGACCCACCGCTGCACGGCGCGGTCGCCTGGATGCCCCAGGGGGGCGGCCTCGACCCCACCTGGCGGGTGGGGCGACAGCTGCGTCGCCTCGGGGCAGATCCCTCGCGGGCCCTCGCTGGGGTCGGGCTCGACCACCCCGCCGCCGTCGCGCGTCAGTGGCCCCACCAGCTCTCGGGTGGGATGCGGCGCCGGGTCGGGCTCGCCGTCGCCTTGGCCACCGGCGCGCGCTTCCTGCTGGTGGACGAGCCCACCACAGGCCTCGACCCCATCGCCGCGCGCGGGGTGCTCCGGCTCCTGCAGGACCAGGCACGGGCCGGACGGGGCGTGCTGATGGTCTCCCACGACGCTCCCCTGCTTGGCGCCTTCGCCGACGCCGTGTGGGCGCTCGAGGGCGGGCGCGTTTGCCCCCCGGGCCGCGCATGACCGCGCTGACCGCCACGGGCCTGCGGGCGCGGCACCCCGGCGGCCCCTGGGTGATCGACGGCCTCGATCTCACGGTCGAGCGGGGCGAGCAGGTCGGCCTGGTGGGCCGCAGCGGCGCCGGGAAGTCCACCCTGGCCCGCCTGCTGATGGGGCTCGCGCCCCGCGCTGCCGGACGGCTGACCGTGCTCGGGTGCCCGGTGCCTCTTCGGGCGCGCTCGCGCGCCGCCTGGGCCGCCACCCAGCTCCTCACGCAGGATCCGGACGCCCACCTCGACCCCTGGAGGACCGCCGGGCAGATGGTGGCGCGGTCTGCGCGGCTCCATGGCCACCCGTCCCCAGACGCCGCGGGACAAGCGGCCTTGGCGCAGGTCGGGCTGGCCCACGCCCTCGACCGACATCCGCTGCGTCTGTCCGGGGGCGAGCGGCGCCGGCTGGGCGTGGCCCGGGTGCACCTGGCCGGCCCCGAGTTGCTGGTCGCCGACGAGCCCACGGCCGGGGTCGACGCCGCTCAGCGCGACGGCATCCTCGCCCTGCTGCTCCGCCCCCCCGGGCGTCCGCCACCGTCAGCGGTGGTGATCAGCCACGACCTCGGCCTGCTGTCGCGCTGGTGTGACCGGCTGCTCGTCCTGGCCGAGGGCCGGGTGGTCGACCACATCGCCCCCGCCGACCTGCCCGCCGAGCCGCGCCCCGACCGCCACGCGGAGACCCGCGCGCTGCTCGCCGCCGCTCGTGAGTCTGGGGCCGTGCCCCCTGCGGGAGCCCCGTGAGCGTCGCGGGCACCCTGATGTGGCTCTGGTGCGCGGTCGCGGCGGCAGACGAGCCGCCCCTCGAGGGGGCGGCTCGCACCCACCTCGAGCAGGCGCAGCTGTTCCATCGTCGCGGGTGGACAGACGACGCCTGGGCCGAGCTGCAGCGGGCCCTCGAGACCCCGAGCGGCCGACAGTCCTACCGGGCCCACCGCCTCGGGCAGGCCTGGGCCTGGGACCGCCGCGACCTCCGGGCCGCGCTGGAGATGGCCAACCGCGCGGTCCTGCTGGCCCCCGACTCGGCGGCGCGGGCCGACGCCGCCGCGGACGCGCTCACCTACGAGCAGTCGTTCGGCTTCGTCCGCCTCGAGGGGCCCTACCCCGGGATGGCGACGCGCCTGCAGGTGGAGGCCGACGCGCCCCCCCTCATCGCGTCGCAGCGCGCCTGGCTCGACGACGTCACGCGCGCCGCGGCCGACCGGCAGGTGCTCCCCATCGAGCTCGCGCTCCCGCTCGGCGGCTACCGCATCAACGGCCTGCCCGTCCACATCGCGGCGGGCGACACGGTGGCGATGACGCTCCCCGTCGACGCGCTCGGTGGGGGTGCGCTGCGGCGGCTGCAGGCCGGTCGCCTCGACCTGCTGAGCGGCGTGTCGATGTGGGCCGGTCCCGACGCGACCGGGCTCGGGCTCGGGGTGCCGGTCGAAGCGGCCTTCACGGTGCCAGTGGGCCCGGTCCGGTTGGGCGGCGCCGCTGCGCTGGTCCGCCAGAGCTGGCAGCCCCCGTCGGGCTCTGCCGAGGTCGGGCCGGCCGGCTGGGCGGCGGGGGCCCGCGCGTCGTGGTCCCCGCCCGCTGCGGGCGCGATCGGCGTCGAGCTCGGCGCCGCGCTCCGGGTGGGCGCCATCCCCGGGGTGCGGCTGGCCTGCGACGCCTCCGACGCTGCGCTCCGCTGCGCCCACGGTGGCGACGGCGACACGCCCCTACACGCCACCCGGTCGGCCCTGCTGCCCGGCGCCGACCTGGGCCTGGTGGTGACCGAGCCCGGCCGCGATCGCGGCCTGTCGGGCAGCCTGCGGGTGGCCTGGGAGCGGCCGCTGCTCTGGCTCGACTCCGGCGGGTCCGCCGCGCTACCGGACGGCGGCACGGTCTCCTGGTCGGACGTGGGCCGCTCACCGCGGCTCCACGGGTTCCGAATGCTCGCAGGCCTCTCCCTCTCCTTTTGACCACCGGACGGACCGTGTCCCTCCTCGCCGCCCTCCCCTTCGCCACCGCGCTGGCCGCTGCACCGCCCGTGAGCCCGGCGGTGGCCGCCCACGCGGTCGCGCCGCAGTGGTCTTCCGACGGCGCCCGCGTGGGCGGCCACCGCCGGGCTCACGGGCGGTGCAGCGGCCAGCGCGGTGGCGAAGGGGAGGGCGGCGAGGAGGGACACGGTCCGTCCGGTGGTCAAAAGGAG
>JBDQIL010000119.1:0-8403 GCA_040264415.1 Myxococcota bacterium | reverse complement strand
GCTGCCCACCTCGATGGGCCCGAGCAGCTTGGCGCCCGCGCCCACCACCACATCGTCGCCGAGCGTGGGGTGGCGCTTCTCTTGACGCCAGCTCGTGCCACCGAGCGTGACGCCGTGGTACAGGGTGCAGTTGTCGCCGATGACGCTGGTCTCACCGATGACCACGCCCATGCCGTGGTCGATGAAGACGCCCCGACCGATGCGCGCGCCCGGGTGGATCTCGATGCCGGTGACCCCCCGAGAGAGGTGGCTCAAGCCCCGGGCGGCGAGCTTGTGGCCCCGCGCCCACAGCCGCGAGGCCACGCGGTGGGCCATCAGGGCGTGGAAGCCGGGATATGCGAACACGACCTCGAGGCGAGACCGAGCCGCGGGGTCGCGGTCGAGGACGGCCTGGAGATCCTGGCGGACAGTGGCGAATGCGCTCATGACCGCTCCGTAGCCCGACCCCGACCCGTCGGGCAGACCGCGCCCCGCCGACGCCCGCAGGACGCTGCGTTACGACCCTCCGCGTCCCTCCCCCGACGCGAGCCCCCATGCAGTACCGCGGCCTACACCTCGACCCCTTCCAGACCCAGGCCATCGAGGCCCTGAGCGCCGGCGACAGCGTGCTGGTCGCGGCGCCCACCGGCACGGGCAAGACCGTGGTCGCAGACTGGATGGTCGAGGAGACCCTCGCCGCCGGCCACGAGGTCATCTACACCGCCCCCATCAAGGCGCTGTCGAACCAGAAGTTCCGCGACTACTGCAAGCTGCTCGGCGAAGACAAGGTGGGCCTGGTCACCGGAGACCTGGTCATTCGTCGCGACGCCCCCTGCCGCGTCATGACCACCGAGATCCTGCGCAACATGCTGCTCGGCGGAGAAGGCCTGCCCCACCTTCGGGCCGTCATCATCGACGAGATTCACTTCCTCGACGACGAAGACCGCGGCACCGTCTGGGAGGAGGTGCTCATCTACCTTCACCAGCGCGTGCAGATCGTGGGCTTGTCGGCCACGCTGTCGAACCTCGAAGAGTTCTCCGAGTGGCTGAGCCACGTGCGCCAGCGGCCGGTCCGCGTGGTCGAGGAGCGCAAGCGCGCGGTGCCGCTGAGCTTCGCCATCACCACCCGTGAGGGAGGCACCCTCAGCCCGCCCGAGATGGACGCCTTCTACGAGCGCTGGGCGCAGCGCAACGCCGCCGCGCTCAAGAAGTCCCGCAGCACCTCGCGGCGCCGCGGGGGCCGCCGGGGGGGCCGCCACGGCCGCGGCGACAAGGTGGGCGCCAGCACCAACCACATCGACGTCTTCGACCAGCTCTGGCCCGACCTGGTGCCCTACCTCTTCTTCGTGTTCAGCCGCCGCGACACCGAGTCGCTGGCCCGCGGGCTGGTGCGGGTGCTCGACGGCCCGCTGCTCAAGAAGGACGAGTACGAGCTGGTCAAGGAGCGGCTCGAGGAGTTCCGCCGCGAGCCCGGCGCCGAAGCCGCCCTCGACGACGAGATCGCCAAGATGCTCCGGTCGGGCGTGGCCTTCCACCACGCCGGGCTGCACGTCATGCTCAAGGCCCTCATCGAGGAGCTCTACGAGCGCCGCCTGGTGCGGGTGCTGTACTGCACGGGCACCTTCGCGCTCGGCCTCAACATGCCCGCCCGCACCGCCGTCTTCGACGGCCTGATGCGGTACAACGGCAAAGAGATGATCAACCTGCCGGGTCGCGAGTTCATGCAGATGGCCGGCCGGGCCGGTCGCCGCGGCATGGACGACGACGGCCTCGTGGTCATCCGCCTCGACGTCGACGACTGGCCCGACATCCGCCCGCAGCTCCGCCACTACCTCAAGGGCACCCTCGAGCCGGTCCGCAGCCGCTTCTCGCTGAGCTTCAACTCGGTGGTGAACCTGCTCGAGCGGCACACCGAGGACCGCATCCGGCAGCTCGTGGAGCGCTCCTTCCTCGCCTGGTTCCGCGCGCGCAAGCAGGCCGCCGACGAGGTGCGGGTCGAAGAGCTCCGCGAGAAGCTCGAGAGCCACGGCTGGACCCCCGACGGCGCCACGCCGAAGGCCCTCAAGCACGACGTCAAGCGCCTGAAGCGGGTGGAGAAGCGGGCCGAGGAGGCCGGCGAGCAGACCTGGAACGAGTTCCAGGAGAAGGTGCTGTTCCTGCAGAAGTGGGGCTACATCGACGAAGACGACCAGTTCAACGCAGGCGCGATCGCGCTGCGTCACATCCAGATCAGCGAGATCTTCGTCACCGAGGTCTTCTTGGAGGGCGTCTTCGACGAGCTCGACATGCCCACCCTGTTCGGCGTGTTCTGCGGCATGTGCGCGACCCTGCCCCGCGGCACGCAGGCCCCCGAGGCCAGCAAGTGGCGGGGCCTCTCAAGGCGCATCGAAGCCATCCGGCAGTCCGAGATCGTGCTCGAGTCCGAGAAGCTCACCAACACCGAGGTGACCTGGGACGGCGGCATGATCGCCTTCGGGCGCTGGTGGGCCGAGGGCCAGACCCTCCCCGCCTTGATGGAGCAGATGCACTCGAACTCCGACGCGAGCGGCGACCTCGTCGGCGCCTTCCGCCGCGCGAAGGACCTCGCCAGCCAGCTGCGCAGCGCCTGGGCCGAGATGCCCGACAAGACCCGTCAGCTCGACGAGCTCATTCGGGGGGTCACCCGCGACGAGGTCGAGGTCGTCGACTGAGTCGGCCCGGGGGCTCGCGCCGCCGAGGCGCGCCTCAGAGCACGATGGTGGCCGACCCCAGGGCGCCGAAGGCGGTCATGCCCTGGATGGTGCTGCCATCGATCGGGCTGATCGCGTCGTTCTGGTCCCACCGGTAGATGAAGATGGCGGCCAGATCGTACTCGTAGAAGGTGCCAAACTGGCTGGCCGGCACGGTGAAGCCGCCCGAGTCGCTGGCGACGCAGAAGATCTCGCCCGACAGGGCGCCGCTGTAGCTGTCGAAGACGAGGATGTCGATCACGACGGCATCGGAGACACCCGCAGGCGCCCAGGAGAAGCTCGCCCCGTACCCCACGCTCATGTACGGGAAGGCGTAGTAGTCGTCGTTGAGGATCTCGATGGGCTGGATGTCGGTGAAGCCCGAGGGCACCGTGCGCAGCGCGCCCGAGACCGTGTGCGGCCCCAAGCTGCCCCCGTCGCTCATGCTGAGGTCCCACGAGGCGTTCTTGACGTAGTCGCCGAACTGGGCCGAGTTGTCTTGGTAGACGGTGAGGCCGTCGCGGTTGGTGCGGGAGAAGGCGAGCGTGGTCGCGCCGGTCTGGAGCACCACGTTCGAGCCCACGTCGAGCGAGCGCGAGACCGCGTCGGGGATGGTCGGGTTGAGCGCGCACTGACCCGGGCGCGGCATCCACGCGGTCCAATCGACCGCCGCGGGCTCGTGAAAGACGGCTTCGGTCACGGCGTAGGTGTTCGTGGAGTAGCCGAAGCAGGACGGGCAGCCGATGGCCAGCGCGTCGAATTCGACCCGGCCCGAGACCAGCCCGGCGGCCGAGCCGCTGCCCCCAGAGCCGGCGCCGCCGGAGCCCGAGCCGCCCGAACCCGAGCCGCCCGAGCCCGAGCCGCTGTCGCCGCCGTCGTCGCCGCCGGCCGCGTCGGTGAAGGTGAACGCCTGGGGCAGGGTCAGCTCCCCCAGATCGGTCTGCAGGCGCACATCGACCGTGGCCTCGAGGGCGACCGCGGGGGTCTCGACCACCAAGGTCTGCGGGTCGAGCACGGTGACGTCGACCTGGGAATTGCCGAACCAGAACGACACGTCGCCGTTGAAGCCGACGCCCGAGATCACGACCTCGGTGCCGCCGGCCAGGGGCGCATAGGACGGCGACAGCGCGTCGATGCGCAGCTCGGCCAGGTCATCTTCGCTGGACTGGACGCCCGAGTCGGTGGTGGCGTCGAGGCCGATGGTGCCGCACCCGGCGAGGGCGAGCAGGGAGGCGGCCAAGAGCGGCTGCGGAGAGGAGGCGGCCATGCGTGTCACGGGGTCGGGGGTGCGGAGAGTGCCGGGCGGCCGCCGAAGAGCCGGGCGGCACCAGGGTGTGCATCGATGTCGTACGCCACGCCGCGGCCCAAGGTCAGGGTAGTCCCGAACACGCAGGCCCACAAGCGCGGACCGCTCAGCCGGCCCGCAGCGACGCGGCCACGTCGAGGGCGGCGTAGGTGAGGATGCCGTCGGCGCCGGCCCGCTTGAAGGCCATGAGGCTCTCGAGCAGCACCCGGTCGAGGTCGAGCCACCCGTTCGCGGCGGCCGCATGGAGCATCGCGTACTCGCCCGACACCTGGTAGACGAGCGTGGGCACGGCGAAGGTGGCCTTCACCCGCCGCAGCACGTCGAGATAGGGCATGCCGGGCTTGACCATGACCATGTCGGCGCCCTCTTCGAGGTCGAGGGCGACCTCGCGCAGGGCCTCGTCGGAGTTGGCAGGGTCTTGCTGATAGGTGCGCTTGTCGGCCGCGCCCAGCGCCGCCTTGCTGCCCACGGCGTCGCGGAAGGGCCCGTAGAAGGCGCTGGCGTACTTGGCCGCGTAGCTGAGGATCTGCGTGTCGGTGAGGGCGGCGGCGTCGAGGGCCTCGCGGATGGCGCCGATGCGGCCGTCCATCATGTCGGAGGGGGCGATGACGTCGCAGCCGGCCTCGGCCTGCACGCGGGACTGCTTGACCAGGGCAGCGATGGTCTCGTCGTTCAGGATGACGCCGTCACGCACGATGCCGTCTTGGCCATGGCTGGTGAAGGGATCGAGGGCGACGTCGCAGATGATGCCGAGGTCGGGCACCGCGCGCTTGACCGCCCGGACGGCCTGACAGATGAGGTTGTCGGGGTCCCAGGCGCGCTCGCCGTCGAGGGTCTTGAGCGAGGGATCGAGCACCGGGAAGACCGCGATGGCGGGCACCCCGAGCTCGGCGGCGCGGCCGGCATGGTCGACCAGCTCGGAGATGCTCAGCCGCGAGACCCCCGGCATCGACGCGATGGGCTGCGAGTCGGGGAGCGCGTGCACGAAGCAGGGCCAGATGAGGTCGTCGGGCGTGAGCGTGTGCTCACGCACCAGACGCCGGCTCCAGTCGGTGCGGCGGTTTCGCCGCATTCGGGTGCGCGGGTAGGCGGGCATGGGACCTCCAAGGCGACCCCTTGCCTATCCTGCCGGTGGGCCCGCGCGACGCGTCGGTGACGCTCTGTGACGGTCGCGACGGGGCGACGTCACCGGTCTGTCGCACGGCGGCGTCGCCTCGGGCCCGAAGAGCGGCCGGGCGCGCGGATCGAGTCCAGACCGGACCGTCCTCGAGTGTGACAGCGACGCGACAACGCCGCGCGCATGAGCCACACCGCCGCGGCCCAGAAGTGCCCGAGGCTCCTCGGGACCGTCACGGGCCACCGATAGCTTGCGGTCCTCAACCACCGACGCCCCCGCGTCGACGAGAGGCCCACCATGACCAAGCCCATCCTGCTCGCCCTGCTCCCCCTGACCCTCCTCGCCTGTGACGACAAGGGCGGAGACAGCGGCGCCAACGGCGGCTCGACCGGTGACGGCAGCCTCACCTGCGTCGATGGCTACTGCACGCTCCCCTCGACCGTCGACGCCGACCTCACCCTCACCCCCGACGTGCTCTACGTGCTGCCCGGCAGCGGCGTCTTCGTGGGCGATGGGGTGGCCACCGTGACGCTGACGATCGAGCCCGGCGTGACCCTCTACGGCGAGCCCCAGAGCTTCCTCGCCATTCAGCAGAACAGCCGCATCGAGGCGGTCGGCACCGAAGACGCCCCCATCGTCTTCACCTCGCCGCAGTCCGAGGGGGCCCGCAACCGCGCCGACTGGGGCGGCCTCATCGTGAACGGCCTGGCCCCCATCAACAACTGCTCCGACGGCACGGGGGCCGTGGCGGGCTGCACGGCCGAGGGAGAGGGCGGCACGGGCACCTACGGCGGCGACGACCCCGACGACGACAGCGGCACCCTGCGCTACGTCCGCGTCGAGTTCGGTGGCTACGAGATCACGCCCGACAACGAGGTGAACGGCATCGCCTTCCAGGGCGTGGGCTCGGGCACGGAGGTCTCCTACATCCAGGTCCACATGAACAAGGACGACGGGGTGGAGTTCTACGGCGGCACCGTGAGCGCCGACCACATCGTCATCACGGGCGCCGGCGACGACAGCCTCGACTGGACCGACGGCTGGTCGGGCAGCGTGAGCGAGGTGCTCATCGTGCAGGCGTCCGACCTCGCCGATCGGGGCATCGAGGCCGACAACAACGGCGACCAGAACGCCGCCCTGCCCGTCTCGAGCCCGTCGCTCTCCGACATCACCATCCTGGGCGCGGGGGCCGAGTCGGTGGGCGTGTTGCTGCGGGAGGGCACCCAGGCCCAGATCACCAACCTCGCCGTGGCCGGCAGCGGCGACGCCTGCCTCGACATCGACGGCGACAGCACCTTCTCCCACGCCGACGCCGGGGCGCTCACCATCGAGTACGCCATGCTCTCGTGCGACAGCTACTTCGAGGTCGAGGGCGGCGAGGACGCAGAGAGCTTCGACATCCAGGCGTGGTTCGAGGGGCAGCCCGGCAACGCGACCTCGACGTCGCTGGGGCTGAGCGGCTGGGTCCCCGAGCCCGGCTCCAAGCTCATCGCCGCGGGCGAGGGCGGCTCCACCATCGGCGCCTTCGACGAGGGCGACGACTGGGCTGGCAGCTGGATCATCACGGACGAAAACTGAGTTGGAGCCGCACATGAGCCCCTCCCTGCGAGCCGCCGCCGCCGGCCTGGCGCTGATCGTCAGCGCCAGCGCGGCCGCGGCCGGCGACTACCAAGCCCAGGCGGAGCGCCTCGCGACCCTGCGCGCCGAGGTCGAGTCGCTGTCCTCGGAGCTCACCGCCGACAAGGAGGAGGCCCGGGCCCGGCAGCGCGCCATCGAGGCGCAGAAGGTCGAGCTCGAGGTGCAGCTGCGTCGCCAGGAGCTCCGCTTGGAGCGCCTCGTGGCCGAAGAGGAGTCTCAGCGGGTGGCCATCGCCGGCGGCGGCGAGGCCAGCCCCGCGGTGCGCGCGGTCGTGTTGACCGGCATCGAGGCGCTCGAGGCCGAGGTGAAGGCGGGCCTGCCCTTCCAGACCGAGGCCCGGCTGCGGGCGCTCGACGAGCTGCGGGGGAAGCTGGCCGCCGACACCGTGGCGCCCGAGCAGGCCGCCGCGCGCCTGTGGGCCTTCGCCGAGGACGAGCGACGCCTGAGCCGCGAGAACGCGCTGTCGCGGCAGGTCATCGAGTGGCGCGGCGAGGAGGTGCTGGTCGACGTCGCCCGCATCGGGATGGTGGCCCTGTACTGGCAGGCCCCCGACGGCGCGGTCGGGGTCGCCCGGCGAGACGGTGGTGCCTGGCAGTGGGCCGAGCTGACCGGCCGAGAGGCCGAGTCGGTCTCCGAGCTGTTCACCGCGCTCGAGAAGGGCATCCACAGCGGCTGGTTCAGCCTGCCGGCGCTCACCGCGGAGGTGACCCGATGACCCGTCTCCTGCTCGCCCTCGCGCTCTCCGTCGCAGCCCTCGCGGCCCCCGCGGCGGCGGCGCAAGAGCAGAGCGCCGCGACGGCGCAGCTCGACGCCGCCTTCCAGAAGGAGGTCGCCTACCTCGCGGCCGAGAAGCGATCCCTCACGCAGCGGCTCGCCGAGCAGAAGGCCGAGGCCGCGCGACGGGTGGCGGCTGGAGAGGGGCAAGTCGCGTCGCTCGAAGTGCGCCTGCTCGCGCTGGAGAGACAGGCCGACGCGGCCGAGGCGCGGCTGGTCGAGCTCGACGACCGGGCCGCGGCCGCCGACGCGGCCCAGGATCTGGTCGACAGCACGGTGGCCCAGGCGGGTGAGGCGCTGGGCGCCACCATCTCCACCGACGCGAGCGCCGCGGCGCAGCTCACGGCCGTCTTCGAGGCCGCCGCGGGCGCCCTCCTGGCGGGACGCAGCCTCACGGTCGAGCAGGGGCCCTACTTCCTCGCCGACGGGACCTCGGTGGAGGGGCGCGTGGTCCGGCTGGGCAACGTCGCCGCCTGGGCCGCCGGCGACCGCGGCAGCGGCGCCCTGCTCCCCATCGACCCCGAGCGCCTCCAGCTGCGGCGGGAGGGAGGCGGAGAGGGCACCGCAGCGGCCCTCGCCGCCGGCAAGGCCGCGCCCGCCGCGCAGACCTACCTGCTCGAGTCCTTCGACAAGCCGATCCTCGAGCGCGAAGCGCAGAGCCTCGCCGAGTACCTGCAGGGGGGCGGCGTGGTGGGCTGGGTCATCGTCGGCCTCGGCTTCGCCGGGCTGCTGATGGCCATCGCGCGGGCCGGGCTGCTCGCCCGCGCCGCACGCGGCGCCGCCGAGACCGAGGCGGTCGCGGAGATGCTGGGTCGGGGCGAGGTCGAGGCCGCGCGCGCCCGCACCCAGGCCGCCGCCCACCCGGTCGTGCGGGTCATGCG
>JBDQIL010000118.1:0-8462 GCA_040264415.1 Myxococcota bacterium | reverse complement strand
GTCTCTGTCCGCCTGCAACGAGTACGGGCTGAAGGGGGAGCGGCGCCCCGGCGGCGACGGAGACGACGGCACAGACGGCAGCGACGGCGCAGGCGGTACCAGCGACGCCGGCCTGTGCGACCCCACGAGCTACCCCGCCGAAGAGCGCGGCATCGATGACGTGTGCGTGCCTGACCCGCCGGGGGGCTTCACGCCCATCGTCGAGTGGGGCCACGCCAGCGGCAAGGGCTGCATGTCGCAGCCCATCGTGGCCGACCTCGACCAAGACGGCGTTCCAGAGGTCATCTACAACGAGCTGCCCAACTTCTTCGCCCAGCGCGGCTACCTCACGGTGCTCGACGGCGCGACCGGCACCCTGGAGTGGCAGCTCACCACCACCCAGGTGGCCTACGGCTCGCCGCCCGCCGTGGGCGACATCGACGGCGACGGCGCCGCCGACATCGTGGTGGTGCAGGAGTACCAGAGCTCGCTGTTCGCCGTGGGCGACTACACCGTCGCCGCCTTCGATCTCACAGGCGCCTTCCTGTGGGAGTCCGACCACTTCGCCGGCGCCGACTTCGACTGGGCCACCGCCCCCAACCTGCGCGACATGGACGCCGACGGCCTGGTCGAGGTCATCGCCGGCCGCGCCATCCTCAACGGCCTCGACGGCTCGACCCGCGGCGTGGGCGCGTACGGCCGCGGCTCGTACGGCATCTCGGGCATCGGCACGCTGGCCATCAGCGAGTCGAGCGTGCCCGCCGTGAGCGACCTCGACCTCGACGGCATCGACGAGGTCATCGTGGGCAACGCCATGTACGGCCCCGACGGCGAGACGCTCTGGCACGACCCCGACGCCGAAGACGGCATGATCAGCGTGGCCAACCTCGACGCCGACCCCGAGGGCGAGTTCGTCGCCATCACCTTCAACACCATCCGGGCCGTAGACACCGACGGAACGCTGCTGTGGGGCCCGACCGAGCTGCCCACCGGCAACATCCTGGCCACCGCCGCCATCGCCGACCTCGACGAGGACGGCTCCCCCGAGATCGTGACGGCCGGGGGCAACGAGCTGGTGGTCTTCCACGCCGACGGCTCGGAGTACTGGCGGGCGGCGGTGCAGGACGAGTCGGGGGCCTCGGGCGCCAGCTTCTTCGACTTCGAGGGCGATGGGGTGCTCGAGATCGTCTACATCGACGAGACCCGCATGATCGTGTTCGACGGGCAGACCGGCGCCGAGAAGTTCTCGAGCACCGAGCACGGCTCGGGCACCATGTTCGACTACCCCACCGTGGCCGACGTCGACGCCGACGGACAGGCCGAGATCGTGGTCTGCCACAACACCTTCGGCCCGGCCATCTCCGCCTACGGCGACCAGGACGAGAGCTGGCGGCCCGCCCGCGGCCTCTGGAACCAGCACGCCTACGACATCGACAACATCAACGACGACCTCACGGTGCCCGCGGGCGCCACGCCCGGCTTCACCACCCACAACACCTGGCACTCCGCCACGCCCGGCGCCCTGCAAGAGCTGGGGCTCGATCTCACCCTCGAGATCCTCGAGGTGTGCACCGACGACTGCGAGCAGGGCACCCTCACCCTGCTGTTCCGCGTGGTCAACACGGCCCCCGAAGACCTGGTGGACCCCGTCTGGCTCACGCTCTACGCCGAGTTCGACGGCGACGTGCGCAAGGTGCAGTCCACCCGCTACACCGGCGGCGTGCCAGCCGGCTTCACCAGCGACAGCGTGCTGATGCAGATCGACGCGGCCGACGTGGCCGGCGCCACCAGCCTGCAGCTCGCCATCGATGACGACGGCACGGGCGCCGGCGAGCTGACCGAGTGCAGCGAAGACAACAACGTCGCGTTCTACGGCGACGCGCTCTGCGCCGAGTGAGCGCGGCCGACTGCCCCCGGCCGGCGGCCGCCCGACTCCCCACCGCGCGGATCCTCGTGCTGTCGGGCGGCGCCCTGAGGGGGGCCGTGCAGGTGCGGGTGGTGCAGCACCTCATGGCCACCCACGACTACACGGCCGTCTACGGCGTGAGCATCGGCGCGGTCAATGGCGTGCTGGCCGCCATGGGTCAGCTCGACCGCATGGAGCGCTTCTGGTCCGACTTCGACGGGCTGCGGGCCTACCTGCGGCCCCGCTGGATCTACGGCGCGGCCTGGGTGACCGGACTCACCGGGCTCTACGAGCGGGTGAGCGGCCAGCCCGTCATGGGCGGCTTCTACAGCACCGACGGCCTGCGCCGCCGCATCGAGTCGAATGTTCGACTGGACGCGCTCTCCACCCCCTTCGTGGCGGGCGTCATCTCGCTGAACACCGGCCGGTACCACGAGCTCGACTCCCGCCGCATGACCACCAACCAGCGACTGGCCGACGCCGTGCTCGCGTCGTCGTGCGTGGCCCCGGTCATGACGCCGCCCCTGCTGCAGCTCGAGACCGACACCGCCGAGCTCGAGGCGGGCTTCGACGGGGGCGGGCGCAACCTCTTCCCCATCCCCGGCACCGAGGCCCGCGACCTGCGCGGCGCCGGTCACCGCATCGAGCTGCACGCCGTGGGCTGCATGCCCCGCGACCGGCTGCGCCGGGTGTCGACCTGCCGGGTGAGCGGCCCGGTCGAGGTGGCCCTGCGGGCGGTCGAGGTGCTGGCCGCCGAGGTCTTCGACACCGACCTGCTGCAGCTCCAGCAGGCGGCTGGGCCCGGCGGCGAGGTGCACCTCTGGCTGCCCGAAGACCCGGCGGGCGGCAGCTTCGACGCCACGCCCAGCCTGCTGCGCGCCCGCATCGAAGAGGGCGCCCGCATGGTCGAGCGCGGGCCCGAGGTGCTGCCGGGCTGCTGAGCGGGCGCCCTCTCTGCACGGGACGCGGCGTCTCTACAGCGGCAGATCGCCCAGCCAATCGAAGAGGTTCTCCACCAGGGTCTGGTTGTCGGCCTGACCGAGGTCGGCCGACCCGCTGCCCGAGTTGTACAGGAACCACTCGTCGCTCACGCCCGCCACCCGCCCGTCGCCGTAGCTGGCCACGGTGACCACCGGCGAGCTGCCGGTCGAGACCACGGTGGACGACGGGCTGCTCACGGTCCATCGCTCGCCGCCCGCGCCGCCCACGCTGCTCACGCTGCTCACGCCGGTGGTGACCGGGTGGGTGGTGACGGTGGTGGCCGGGCCGGTCCAGTAGTTGCTGTAGACCGACGAGGCGCAGGCCAGGCCGAAGCCAGTGGGCAGGCTGTCGACCATCGCGCACGAGGCGGTGTCGGGGTGGTAGCCCGAGTAGAGCAGGCTGCCGCCGGCGTCGACCCAGTCGGCGAGGGCCTGGGCCTGGGTGGACGACAGGGGGCCGTGGTCGCCGCGCCCCACCACCACCAGCACCCCGATGTGGTCGAGCCACGCGGTAGACAGGCCGTCGGTGGCCAGGTCGGCCGTGTCCCAATCGAAGCCCGCCGCGGTGAGCAGGGCCGCCGCCTCGGACGAGCCGTAGGTGCCCGTGAACGTGGGGTCGTTGTTGGTCTCGCTGTCGGTGCGCAGCCACACGGCCGCCTCGCAGGCGAGCAGCCCGTCGGCGTCGCCGTCGTCTTCGAGCCAAGAGGTGGCCCCGTCGCAGTCGTCGTCGGAGCCATTGCAGACCTCGGCGGCGGCGGGGTTGACCGTCGCGTCGGTGTCATCACAGTCTTGGTCGTCGCTCACGGTGCCCGACGGCTGCACACAGGCCGCGTTGCCCGCGCCCGCGTCGCCATAGCCGTCGCTGTCGCTGTCGGCGTACCAGGTCGATCCGGTCGCGGTGTCTACAGAGCTGTCGGCGTCGTCCACCAGGGCGTCGCAGTCGTCGTCGATGCCGTTGCACACCTCGGTGGCGCCCGGGTTCACGGCGGCCGCCGCGTCGTCGCAGTCGGTGGCGTCGGTGGCGGTGCCCGATGGCTGGACGCAGGCGGTCACGGCTTGGGCGGCGGCGCCGTAGCCGTCGCCGTCGCTGTCGGCGTACCAGGTGCCCCCCGCGCTCGGGTCTACGTCGCCGTCGGCGTCGTCCACCAAGGCGTCGCAGTCGTCGTCGATGCCGTTGCAGACCTCGGTGGCGCCGGGGATCACGGCGAAGTCGCCGTCGTCGCAGTCGGTGGCGTCGGACACGTGGGCCGAGGGAGCCTCGCAGTCGAGCACGGCCGCGCCGGCGTCGCCATAGCCATCGCCGTCGCCGTCGGCGTACCAGGTGGCGGCGTCGCTGGCCGCGTCATCGACCACGCCGTCGCAGTCGTCATCGACGCCGTTGCAGACCTCGGCGCCATCTGGCGACGTGGTGGCGGTGGTGTCGTCGCAGTCGGTGGCGTCGGCCACGAAGCCCGAGGGTGGGTCGCAGTCGTCGGTGGCGCGGTCGGGGTCGCCGAAGCCATCGCCGTCGGCGTCGGCGTACCAGGTGGAGGTGACGTCTTCGTCGATGTCGCCGTCGCAGTCGTTGTCGACGCCGTCGCACCGCTCGGGGCTGGCCGGGTGGATCTCGGCGTCGCCGTCGTCGCAGTCGGTGCCGGCCGACACCGCGCCCGACGGCTGGCTGCAGGCCTCGCTGGCGGCGGCCGGATCGCCGTAGCCATCGGCGTCGGCGTCGGCGTACCAGGTGCGGGTGACGCCCTCGTCGGTCTCGCCGTCGCAGTCGTTGTCGATGCCGTCACAGACCTCGACGGCCCCGCCGTTGACGCCAGCGTCGCTGTCATCGCAGTCTTCGTCGGCCGCGAAGCCGTCTCCGTCGGCGTCGACGGCCTCGAGCCCGCCGGTGTCGAGGTCTGGGTCGCCGTCGGACACCTTGTCGCCGGTGCGACAGGCGAGGGCGAGGGTGGCCAGGAGCAGGATGGATGAGCGGTGCGACACGGAGCCTCCGGGGGGGGTAGTGTGGCCGCCGAGAGCGCTGTCGGGCGGCATTGCGGACCCGCCATTGATTGTGGCACCCCACAGCCAGCGCCCTGGATATGCTGCCGCGGTGCGCCTCCCCCTCCTCCTCTTGATCTGCGCCGGCTGCACCGAGCCCGCGTGGTTTCCCCGAGACCCCACTCGCTACGACAGCGGGTGGGGCGCCGACGGCATCGACGGCCAAGACGGCGCCGACGGCCAAGACGGAGCCGACGGCCAAGACGGCGCCGACGGCCAAGACGGGACGGGGGGCACCGACGACCCGCCGCCGTGCTCCGACGACCCGGCCGGCGACGCCACCACGCTCACCATCGACTCCACCGGCGTCGCAGCCATCGTAGACGTCTACTGGCGAGACGCGTCCTGCGCTGAGACGCTGTACTGGTCCCTCTCGCCGTCCAACCCGGTCAACCAGGGCACCTTCGTGGGGCACGTCTGGGTGGCCCGCGCCAACAGCGACGGCCGCGTGCTCGACTGGGTGGTCGTCTCGGAGTCGCCGTCTCAGACCTGGGTGGTGACCCCATGACCCGGCCCCTCCTCCGCCCGGCCCTCCTCCCGATCGCGGTGGCCCTCGCGAGCTGTGGCTCGGTGCTCAAGCCCATCGACGGAGAGGCCCCCTGCCGCGAGGCCGGCTTGTCCATCGCAGACCGCACCTAGCAGTGCACCGGCGACATGGATCTGGCCAACGCCCGCTACGAGGCCTTCCAGCGGCAGGTCACCTGTCGCAGCATCGACTTCGACACCGAGATCGCCGAGGACGAAGCCTGGTACGACGTCATCCAGGACTCGCCGGCGGACTGGTTCCTTTGCTCCTTCGCCATCGGCGAGCTGTCGTGCGAGCTGGCAGACGCCTACGGCGACGACCTCGCGCTGTGGCTCACCGCCAGCCCGGCCTGCGACGCCGTGATCGAGTCGGGCCCATGATCGCCCTGCTGCTGGCCACCGTCGGCCTCGCCCACGCCGAGCCGTCGATCGAGGGGTGCCTGAACGACGACACCTACCCCATCGCCGGGACCAGCGGGTACCGCACCGGCCTCGAGGCCATGCGCGTGAACGCGGCCACCTACAACGCCACGGCCTTCGCCGAGCGCAGCCTCTTCCCCTAGACCCGCGGCGAAGACGACGACGGCAAGAAGGGCGGCAAGAAGGGCGGCAAGAAGGGCGGCAAGAAGGGCGGCAAGAAGGGCGGCAAGAAGACCGGCGGCCTGCAGAGCGGCGACGCCGTGTTGGTCTACGAGGTGCGCCAGACCTTCGGCGTGACCCGCATGCCCACCTGGAGCGTGGGCGGCGACTGCCCCGACGACCTGCGCTTTCAGACCCGGCCGGTCGACCTGATGTCGGCCAACCTGGGCGTGGCGGCGCGCTTCGGCCCCATCGGCGCCTACTACGCCTCGGGCATCGTCTACGGCAACGTGAGCGAGCCCACCAACCGCCAGCGCATCCCGCTGGGCATCATCATGCCCCTGGGTGCCAGCTATGGGCTGATGTTCGCGGGCTTGGCCGGCAGCCGGTCGGTGGTCTTCGGCTCCACCGCCCTGGCCGTCGACAGCATCGCCGGGGTCGAGCTGCTCACCGACCCGGTAGATGTGCGCGCGGGATGGGCCTTCTCGAGCGGGCTGCATGTGTCCGCCACCGAAAAGACGGTGGGCTTCTTCGGCAACGCCGTGCTGCGCCAGGGCCTCTCCGACGTGAGCCAGTTCTCGGCCGGCGCCGGCCGCGTGAAGTGGGGGGAGGCCAGCAAGGTCATCGGCAAGACCAGCGCGTTTGCGCGCGGACTGCCCATCGCCGAGGTGGTGGATGTGGCCACCGGCCAGACCACCACCACCGACCTGCTCACGGGCCACCTGCAGCAAGAAGACATCGGCCGGTGGGTCGATCTCGCCGCGGCGCTGGCCTTCAGCCCCGAGAGGCAGCTCAACGAGGCCCGCGTGGGCGTCCACTCGCCGGGCTTCCACGACGCCGGCGAGCGGGCCGGGCTGCGGGGCAAGGGCGCGCTGTGGCGCGTCCATGGCGGCGTCACCCAGATCCCCACCCAGTGGGCCTACGACGTGGCCGGCGGCACCTATGCCCACGTGCGGGCCGACCTCGCCGCCCCCTTCTCCCTGGGCGACGGCGGCGGGGTGCTTCGACTCGGCCTGATGATGAACGACCCCGAGCAGCTCGCGCTGTTCCCCTTCGCCGTGAACGCCGTGACCTACGCCCTCGACGTCAAGGCGGACTTCTGATGACGCCGTCCACGCTGCGCGGGCTCGCCGCCCTTGTCGCCTCGACCGGCCTCACCGGCTGCGGCTACGATCTGCTGGGAACCTGGCAGATCGCCGAGATATCGGTGGGCGACCAGGTGGTCACCGACGCCGGCTTCCTGGTGATCAACGACAACGGCGACGTGAGCGCCGGCACCCCATCCGTGGTGCTTCTGCGGCACTGGTACGACCTCGACGACGGCGCCTTCGTGCCCGACCCCACGCCCGATGTCGTCGACGTGCGCACCGACTTCCTGAGCTGGGAGCGGGGCGAAGAGGCCACGCTGGGGGTGGACTTCCCGGTGGGACCCGAGGCCGACGACGTCGTGGCCGTCTCGATCCCCACCGACGACCCCCACGGCGGCGAGATGACCATGGTGGCCGACGACTTCGTGGGGGGAGAGATGACCTGGCGGCTCACGCGGTGATCCGCCGGGCCGCGTGAAACCACCCCGACAAGGCACAGCCGCCATCGCGCGGTACCTTGGGGGCGCGGCACCCCAACTGGAGAGCCCATGCGCGCCCCCCTCCTCGCCCTCACCCTCGCGACCCTCACCGCCTGCCGAGTCGGCGACAAGGCCGTCGACGGCGACGGCGACACCGGCGCGCTGACCTTCGCCGACAGCGACGGCGACGGCTTCGGGGCCGACGAAGACTGCGACGACGAGGACGCGTCGGTGCGGCCCGGGGCCACCGAGGTGTGCGACGGGATCGACAACGACTGCGACGGCGACGTGGACGAGGAGGTCCGCAGCGCCTTCTACGCCGACGAAGACCGAGACGGCTTCGGCGACCCCGACGACGTGGTCGAGTCGTGCGACGCCCCCGAGGGGCGGGTGACCAGCGGCATCGACTGCGACGACGCCAACCCCAACGCCTACCCGGGCAACCCCGAGGTCTGCGACTACGTAGACAACAACTGCGATGGCGTGGTGGACGAGGGGCTGGCCGAGTCGTGGTGGATGGACACCGACCGCGACGGCTACGGCGACCCCGGCTCCGAGACCATCGACTGCGTGCAGCCGCCCGATACGGCCGACAACGACGGCGACTGCGACGACCGCGACCCCACGGTCAACCCCGGCGCGCTCGAGATCTGCAACGGCGTCGACGACGACTGTGACGGCACCATCGACGGCCCCGACGCCGCCGACGTCCAGACCTGGTACATCGACGCCGACGGCGACGGCTACGGCAACCTCACCGCGCCGGTGAGCGGCTGCACCCAGCCGACGGCGGCCTGGTCCGACGCCACCGACTGCGACGACGCCGCCTATGCCGGCAACCCCGCCGCCGCCGAGGTCGGGAACACAATCGACGACGACTGCGCCGGCGACCCCG
>JBDQIL010000117.1:0-8476 GCA_040264415.1 Myxococcota bacterium | reverse complement strand
GCAAGGACACCAACAACGCCGACGGCCAGAACTCCTTCCCCGGGTCGGCCGAGAACGAGTCCAACACCGCCTGCATGCTCGACATCGACGGCGACGGCTACGGCGACGACAGCGCGCCCGGCGGCGTCACCGACGGCACCGACTGCGACGACTCGGTCGCGGCGGTGCGCCCCGACATCGCCTCGAACGAGGCCACCCCCTCGGCCTGCATGGCCGACGTAGACGGAGACGGCTGGGGCGACGACGACGCGACCTCCACGTACTCCAGCGCCAGCAACAGCCTGAGCAACGGCAGCGACTGCGACGACGGGTCCACCTCGGTCAACCCCACCGTCACCGAGGTCTGTGACGGCGTCGACAACGACTGTGACAGCTCGACCGACGAGGGCGTGGGCACCACCTTCTACGCCGACGACGACGAAGACGGCTTCGGCGACGCGACCACGAGCACCTCCTCCTGCTCCAACCCCACCGTGTCGGGGGGCTGCTCCGACAGCAACACCAGCACGGCCTGCTACGTCACGGTCGCCGGTGACTGCCTCGACACCGACGCCGACACCTACCGCGGCGCCGCCAGCCTCGAGTCGTCCAGCGCCTGCATGACCGACGCCGACGCCGACGGCTACGGCGACGACAGCCCCGCCTCGGGCGTCACCGCCGGCTCCGACTGCGACGACACCAGCGCGACGGGCGGGAGCAACTTCCCGGGCGCCACCGAGGTCTGCGACACGGTCGACAATGACTGCGACGGCAGCGTCGACGAGGGCGTGGGCCAGACCTGGTACCTCGACAGCGACGGCGACGGTCAGGGCACCAGCGCCACCACGTCGAGCGCCTGCTCGCAGCCCAGCGGCTACGTCGCCAACGCCAACGACTGCCTCGACACCGACGCCGACACCTTCCGCGGCGCCGCCAACAACGAGTCGGCGACGGCCTGCATGACCGACGCCGACGGCGACGGCTACGGCGATGACAGCCCCGTCTCGGGCGTCACGGCCGGCACCGACTGTGACGACAGCACCACCAACGCCACCCCGGGCCTGACCGAGACCTGCGACTCCGTCGACAACGACTGCGACGGGAGCGTGGACGAGGGCGTGGGCACGGTCTTCTACCTCGACGGTGATGGCGACGGCCAGGGCACCAGCACCACCACCCAGACGGCCTGCAACTCGACCCTGTCCGGGTACGTGCTCACGTCGGGCGACTGCGACGACAGCGACATCTACACCTACCGTGGGGTCGCCAACAACGACTCGGCCAGCTCGTGCATGCGCGACCGTGACGGCGACGGCTTCGGCGACGACAGCCCCACCAACACCGCGGTCACGGCCGGCACCGACTGCGACGACACCACCGCCACGGGCCTCAGCAACTTCCCAGGCGCCACAGAGGTCTGCGACTCGGTCGACAACGACTGTGACGGCACCACCGACGAGGGCGTGCGCTTCACGTACTACCTCGACGCTGACAGCGATGGCTACGGGCTGACCAGCTCATCCACCACCGACTGCAGCACGCCGTCGGGCTACGCAGACGTCAGCGGCGACTGCGATGACGCCGACAGCGACACGCACCCCGGGGCGGCCGAGCGCCAGTCGGCCACCACGTGCATGACCGACGCCGACAACGATGGCTACGGCGACAGCACGCCGGCCTCCGGCGTGACCGCGGGCTCAGACTGCGACGACGCCACCGCCACCACCTTCCGCGGCACCGCGCAGTTCGACTCGTCCACGGCCTGCATGGCGGACGCCGACAACGACGGCTACGGCGACACCACCGCGCCCACGGGCGGCACGGCGGGCACCGACTGCGACGACGCGACCTCGTCCACCAACCCAGGCGCCTCCGAGACCTGCAACTCGGTGGACGACGACTGCGACGGCACGGTCGACGACGGCGTGCTCTTCAACTGGTACCAGGACTCCGACAGCGACGGATACGGAAACCCCTCCATCAGCACGCAGTCCTGCACCCAGCCCACGGGCTATGTGCGCAGCCAGACCGACTGCGACGACGGCGACGCCAACACCTTCCCGGGTTCGGCGAGCAGCGACTCGGCGTCGGCCTGCATGACCGACGACGACGGCGACGGCTACGGCGACCTCAACCCGGCCGCAGGCGTCACCGCGGGCACCGACTGCGACGACACCGACAGCGTGACCAACCCGGGCGCCACGGAGTCCTGCGACGGCGTCGACAACGACTGCAACAGCGTCATCGACGACGGCGCGACCAGCAACTTCTACCGGGACACCGACGGCGACAGCTACGGCAACCCGTCCTCGCGGGTCACCGCCTGCTCGGCGCCGAGCGGCTACGTCACCGACAACACCGACTGTGACGACGCCGACGCGAGCACTCGCCCCGGCATCGCGACGAACGAGACCAGCAGCGCCGCCTGCATGACCGACGCCGACGGCGACGGCTACGGCGACGACACGCCGTCAGCCGCGACCGCCACCGCAGGCACCGACTGCAACGACGCCGACGCCAACGTCAGCCCCGGCGACGTCGAGGTCTGCGACGGGGTCGTCGATGAGGACTGCGACGGGCTGGTCGACGACAACGACGGGTCGGTCACCAACACCACCACCTGGTACTACGACAGCGACGGCGACAGCTACGGCACCTCGGCCACGACGCTGGTCCAGTGCGAGCAGCCCACCAGCTACGTCGCGGTGGCCGGCGACTGCGACGACTCCACCGCGGCGGCCAACCCCGGCGCCACCGAGGCCTGCGACAGCATCGACAACGACTGCGACGGCAGCATCGACGAGGGGCTGACCAACAACACCTGGTACCTCGACATCGACGAGGACGGCTACGGCGCCGCTGCCAGCGGCAGCTCCATCGCCCAGTGCTCCAACCCCACCACCGGCAACGGCTGCACCGACGGCAACGTCGGCAGCGACTGCTACCGCACCAACGACCTCGACTGCGACGACTCCGACGACGCCATCAACCCGGCCGCGCAAGAGGTCTGCGACTCCGTAGACAACGACTGCGACGGCCAGATCGACGACGACGACGCGGGCGTCGACAACTCGGTGGCCACGGGCGGCGGCAACTACTTCTACCCGGACAACGACTCCGACGGGTACGGGCAGAACTCGACGAGCGCGCGCGTCGAGCAGTGCAACGCGCCGTCCAACTACGTCCTGGTGCCCCTGGTGTCGGCCTCTGACGCCAACAGCGACGGCATCCGAGACTTCGACTGCAACGACTCCAACTCGGCCATCAACCCCGCCGAGATCGAGGTCTGCGACGCCTCCGACGTAGACGAAGACTGCGACCGCCTCTCCGACGACGACGACACCACGGTCGACCAGGGCACCTTCGTGACCTGGTACATCGACGTCGATGAGGACGCCTACGGCACCTCGTCCACCGGCTCGGGCACCCTGGTCTACGCCTGCAACGACCCCAGCGCGACCAACGGCTGCATCGACGGCATCACCAGCACGGACTGCTACCGGTCCACCAACACCGACTGCGACGACGCCGACGCCACGGTCAACCCAGCGGCGACCGAGGTCTGCAACAGCATCGACGACGACTGCGACAACCTGATCGACGCCAACGACGGCAGCCTGTCGGGTGGCACCACCTTCTACCGCGACGCCGACAACGACAGCTACGGCGACGCGGGTGACTCGTCGACCGAGTGCGCCACCAGCCGCAGCGGCTACGTGCTGAACGCCACCGACTGCGACGACACCGACCTCAACACCTACCCGGGGGCCACCGAGGTCTGCGACGGCGCGCGCAACAACTGCAACCTGATCTCGAGCGGGATCCCGACCAACGAGATCGACCTCGACAACGACGGCTACGTGGCCTGCGGCTTCGACGGCACGGTCACGTGGCAGGGCACCGGCACCATCAACGTCGGCGAGGACTGCGAGCCCACCGACAACACGACGTACCCGAACGCCACCGAGGTCTGCGACGGCGTCTACAACGACTGCAACGGCCGCAGCGGGGCCACCGCGGCCCCCGCCAACGAGACCGACAACGACAGCGACGACTACGTCGAGTGCTACGACGGCACCACCACGTGGGATGTCGCCGCGACCCTGCCGCTCACGGGCGAGGACTGCGACGACAACGACGCGACCGTCTACCCAACCGCGAGAGAGCTCTGCGACGGGCAGTTCAACGACTGCAACGACACGCAGTACGGCACCGCCTCTGCCCCGGATGACGAGCGCGACGACGACGCCGACACCTACGTCGAGTGCGCCGGCTTCAGCGCCTCGTCGTGGGTGGGAGACAGCACCGTGGTGGGCGGCGATGACTGCAATGGCTCCGACGAGCTGGTCTTCCCGAACGCCCAGGAGCAGTGCGACGGCCGCTTCAACGACTGCTCCGACCCGCTGCGGTCGGTTCAGAGCGCGCCCGACACCGAGCTCGACGTAGACAGCGACCGCTACGTCGAGTGCAACTACAACTCCGGCACCTGGCAGGGGCTGTCGAGTATCCTCGGCGGCAACGACTGCGACGATCAGGACAGCTCGGTCTTCCCGAGCGCGCCGGAGCGCTGCGACGGGCAGTACAACGACTGCGACGACCCAGCCTACGACTCGGCCAGCCAGCCCGACAATGAGTTCGACGACGACGGCGACTACTACATCGAGTGCACCCGATTCTCGAGCATCGCCTGGAACCCCTCGGACACGTCGCTCGCCGACCCGCTTCTCAAGTGTCCGCTCGCGAACCCCAACTGCAGCGACTGCGACGACACCGACTCGGCGACGCACCCCCCCTACCGCCCCGGCTTCGGGCTCAGCCCAAACAGCTACAACGAGGATGGCGACCTGGCCTACGACTGCCTGACCGACGCCGACGGCGACGGCTTCGGGAGCAACGGGCCGGTCGATGGCGTCACCGTGGGCACCGACTGCGACGACACCCTCGCGACCGTCTACCCAGACGCCCCCGAGAACTGCGAGACCGACGTCCAGGTCGACAACGACTGTGACGGCTCCCCCAACACCTACCAGGGCGAGCCCGTCACCTCCGAGGCCGACGGCGCCATCACCGCCTACCTCGACGACGACGGCGACGGCTACGGCACGGGCTCGGCCTACATCGTGTGCGAGCTGGGGGACGGCTTCTCGAGCTCGGGCGGCGACTGCGCCGACACCGACCCGTCCAAGTACCCGGGCGCCATCGAGGTCTGCAACGAGCAAGACGACGACTGTGACGACGAGGCCGACGAGGCCGAAGACCTCGACCCCCTGGTGTCGGGCTGCGTGGACATGTACCGCGACTCCGACGGCGACGGGTACGGCGACTACGACCTCAGCCTCTGCCTCTGCCTCACGGGAGAGGACGACGAGGGCACCTCGTACCGCGACGACCGCTACGTCACGATCGGCGGCGACTGCGATGACTTCAGCAGCGACACCCGCCCGCTCACCTGCGCGGACGGCCGCGACAACGACGGCGACGGCACCACCGACGGCAACGACCCCGACTGTCAGGCGGGGCTCGACGAGAGCGGCCTCGAGGTGGAGCAGTCGGTGGAGTACATCGACGGCCACGACAACGACTGCGACGGCCAGGTGCCGGTCATCGAGATGGACTGCGACGACGACGGCTCGCTGCCGCTGCTGCCCATCCAGCTCGCCACGACCTCGAGCGCCAACGACATCGGCTTGGCCAACTGCACGGGCCCCGGCTCGACCCGCCTCATCGAGTGCTGGGGAGACGCCGAGATCCAGGTCGTGTGCGACCTGCGCACCAACCCGTACGACGACCCCACCGACTCCACCGACGACGTCGTCGGCTCGGGGCTCTGGATGCTGCGCCTCGACAGCTCGGATGACAACTGGGGTGGCCGGTACGAGGGCGGCCGCCGCATCTACGACACCCGCATCTGCGAGAGCGTGGGCGACTGCGACGACCAGTGCCCGTCCCGGTGCCCCGACCTCGAAGAGGCCTGCGACGGACTCGACAACGACTGCAGCGCCAGCCGGCTCGAGGTCGAAGACGAGTCGGGCGACGGCCTGCCTGCCTCGATGGTCAGCGAAGAGGCGGTCGCCGGAACGGTCTCCGTCGATGAGCTCGACGCCGACCAGGACGGCTACCTGGCCTGCGACAGCTTCTCCGCGCTCGAGCTGCAGGTGCACACCACCGACTCGGCCTGTGAGAGCGCCGTCATCGACGAGGCGCTCGGCACCGACTGCAACAACCTCTGCGTGTTGACCAACCCCGCGGCCACCGAGCGCTGCAACGGGTTCCTCGACGTCTGCCTCGGCGACGCCGAAGGCACCGACCTCGACTTCGACGACATGCGGACCTGCGGAGCGTGGTCCGCGCCCGGCAGCGACGAGATGCCCGAAGACGTGCTGATGGTGGCCTGGGTGGAGGCCGATGAGGCCGGTGAAGACGTCGCTCAAGACAGCGCCGTGGACGACAGCGGGGCCACGACCGACTCGGCAGCGCCCGCCGACACCGCCAGCGACAGCGGTGACAGCGGCAGCACGGCGGTGTCGGCCGGCACCGGCTCTCTCGTGCCGCTGGTGCTCCCGCGCACCTTCGAGTTCGTGGGCTCCAAGGACGACAAGAACCCGTGGCCCACGGAGAGCAGCGTCGCGGGGGTCCCCACCCTCAACTGCGGGCAGTACGGCATCTCGGGCAACCGAGAGGTCTACGCCTGTGACGAGACGCTCTACACCAGCCTCGTCGAGTTGGTGGGCGAAGACACCCTTCACCGCTCCATCTGCGAGCAGAGCGCCACCCGCTTGGTGGCGGCCTGCAACGACGGCTCGGGCACCTGCGGCCTGGTCAACATCGAGCTGACCTCGGGCGACGACGAAGAGGTCTGGGACGGCTACTTCAGCGACTGCGAGGACAACGAGCCCCAGCTGATCACCCGCGCCATGTGGCCCCGGGAGCGCATCGTGCAGGCCCGCGAAGCCGTGGTCGAGCAGGAGTGCTACCGCATGTTCGGCCTGCCCTGCGACCGGATCACCGGCGACGTGCCGGTGCTCACCGACTGGACCGCGATGGTGGACGTCACCGACGCCCTGCGTCGCGCCCAGTGGAAGGAGCTCGACCGCTACAACGCCGAGGCCTTCACCGACGGCACGGTGGCCTGGTGTTGGGGCGACCCCACCGAGGGCGTCGAAGACATCAGCCAGGAGACCGGCGGAGACTGCAGCGACACCGACGACCTGTCGAACCGCGATCTCGCAGAGGGTCCGGGCGACCTCCTCGGCCAGCTCGATCCGAGCGGTGGCGCCGACTGCACCACCTGCCTCGATGGCCTCGACAACAACTGCGACGGATTCATCGACTGCGAGGATCCCGCCTGTGCTGCCTGCTTCGTAGGCCAAGGGTCGGGTTGCAGCAGCGACTCACCGTGCGCAAGTGGCGGCTGTGCGGTAGCGTCTGCCTCCGATCGCAAGAGCCGCCGTGCAGCGCTCGTGATTGCGCTTTGGCTGGTAGCAGTGCTGGCTCGGCGACGCGAAGGTAGATGACGTTCCGGCTACAAGGACCCTTCCCCCTAGACCTCCAAACCGTGGGGGCGAGCGCGCGTGCGGCGCTGGGTCCAGCACGTCTGGGAATGGACGACCCGTCGTTCTCTGATCGGCTGATCAAGAAGGGCAGCACGGGAGAAGAGCCAGGGCTCTACGTGCTCTGGGACGACCCGCCCGGCAGCAGCAGCCAGGCGCAGCCCAGCATGGTGGGCTTCTGGCTGACCTTCGGACCTTCGTACGTCGAGGGCGGTCCCCAAGAGCCGCTCGATCGGCACCCGCCGTTCGCCAATGAGGTGCTCGAGGCGCTGACCGAAGAGGTCTGGTGGCAGGGGCTTCGGGTGAGCCCGCGAGACCCGGATCCGCGCTGGCGACCGCTCATCGTCCTCGAATGGCCCGCCGACCTCGCCGATCGCTCCGCGTGCCCGCCGCCCGGCGTGCCCACTCCGCAGAACGACGCGGAGCACGTGGACGCCGAAGCCGGCGGCAATTGGCTGGAGGTAGAGGAGTTCGAAGAGCAGGCGACCGCCGTCGCCACGCCGGTGATCGAGGAGGAGGAGCCGTCCATCCCCGTTCGGCGGTCGCTGATCGCCGTGGTGCAGGGAGACATGCGGCTCGAAGGCACCCAGCACGCCGCGCGGTACCGCCTCCTGCACCTGCCCGACGATCTCCCGGGCATCGACGGGATCGTTCACCCCGACAGCTGGCTCGCGCGCGCAGTCGCGGGGGGCGGCCCCCCCAGCGACGCCGAAGATCAGCACACCGGCGCCTGCCTGGGGCTCCCGGGCGGCCGCGTCGGCTTCGCCCTGGGCGGCTGGCTGACCGCGGCCCTCGACGTCTTCCCCCTCCGGCCGGCCGCCACCGAAGAGGGCGCGCTGCTCGGCCGCGACGTGGGCAGCCGCTGGAAGGTCCAGGCCCGCACCACCGCCAGCGTGGTCACGACCGTCGTCGTGTTGGTGCTCGCCCTCGCCGCCATGGTGCAAGAG
>JBDQIL010000116.1:0-8509 GCA_040264415.1 Myxococcota bacterium | reverse complement strand
GGACGACCTCGAGGCCGCCGTTCGCGACCACCTTGACCAGCCCACCGCCCGCCTGGCCGGTCACTTCGGCCTGGGCCGCCTCGGCCTTCATGTCAGCGATCTTCTGCTGGAAGCCGGACATCAGGCCGAAGTGACCGGCCAGGCGGGCGGTGGGCTGGTCAAGGTGGTCGCGAACGGCGGCCTCGAGGTCGTCCGGATCGAGCTCTCCGACGACGTGATGGACGACCGGGAGATGCTCGAAGACCTCGTGGTCGCTGCCACCAACGACGCGCTGCGGTCGGCCCGCGGCATCCTCGAGGGCAAGATGCAGCAGGTGATGGGGGGGCTGCCGATCCCGCCCGGGCTGATGGGCTTCTGAGCACCCGACGGCCGGCACGGGTCTGGTTCGTCGCGGCTGCCTGCCTCGGCGCCTGCACCCCGAAGAGCGCCCGCCCCGGAGACTCCGCAGCGGTCGAGCCGCACGACAGCGGCGATCCCTGCTTCCGGGTCGCTCCCGAGCTCGAGGTGGGTACGGGCGATGACGCCTTCGAGTCGCTGTCGCCGGGCGATCCGGTGGTCATGGTGCACGGCCCGCAGGGCGGCTGGCACATGCTGGGGTCGGTGCGCGTTCGCTACACCACGCCGGTGGTCAACATCCGCTTCACCATCGACACCGAGGCGGGCGTCAACATCGCCGACAACAACCTCAACGTGCTGCTGGTGGACGAGGGCGACTGCCAGGGCAGCTACCCGGGCATGTACGCCTACCTCGACGTCACCGAGCTCGAAGTGGGAGACCGCGACACGCCGCCGGAGCTGCTCTCCTACGAGACGCTGCGCATGACCGCGACCATCACCGACGAGGGAGACCGCGTGGTGACCGACTCGGTCCGGATCGAGGCGATCCCCGACCCCGAAGACGTCGAGTCGGGCCTCGCGCCGGGCCGCGAGCGCTGACCGGCCGCTGGGCTCAGCCGGGCGTGGGGAGCCCCAAGGCTTCGATCACTGCGCGCAGCAGCACCTCGGCGGCGGCGGGCTTGGGCACCCGAGCGTCGACCCGCTCCCCCATGACTTCGATCAGCTCGAAGTCGGTGCAGGCGGTGTGGGCCAGCACCTTCGGGGCCGGCTCCACCCGGTCGAGCTCGTCGAGCAGCACCAGCCCGCCCAGGTGGCGCAGGCCCTCGGCATAGCGGCGGGCCCGCGGGCCCAGCTTGTCGCGGGGCGCGTCCCCCAGCGGGATGAAGATGTCGGTGACCACGACGTCGTAGGCGTGGGTGTGCAGGTGCTCGACCGCGTCTGCGACGCTGTCGACGAGATCGACATGGGCGTCGAGGGCGGCCCGCAGGAGCTGCGCGAGGGCCCGCACGTGCTGGGGGTCGTCGTCGATGATGAGGATCCGCATGCAGCCTCCGCTCGGGCGCCTATCGCGCTCGCGGGCACCCCGACCGGGCCGCAGCGATAGGAGGGCGCGGTGACGCGTTCTCTCCCCCATGCCGTGGCGCTGACCGCCGCTTGCGCCGCCGCCCTGACCGGCTGCGCCGAGCCCTTCGCCGTGCAGCGCGACACGCTCGGGCCCTTCCGCGTGGCCGCCGTCGGCGTGACCGATGGCGTGGCGTCGGCGGCGGTGTGGGCCGGCCAGCCGCTGCACGAGGCGCCGGTCGAGCTGGCCTGGACGCTGGATGGAGCTCCTCTGGGGGAGGGCTGGGACGTGGCGGTCCCCGACGACTCGGACGGCCGCGAGCTGGGCCTGACCGCCACGGCGCCCGACGGCACCACGCGGCAGGCCCGGGTGACCGTCGCGGCGGCGCCGGCGAGCTTCGGCGTGGGCTACGCCGGCGTCGATCTGGGCGGCATCTGGACCCTCGAAGATCGCCGGGCGGCGAAGGCCGTCTCCCTGGACGGGCGGGCGGTGCCCGAGGGGCTCGCGGCGCGGGTGCACGCGGCGTCTGGAGACGCGGCGACGGCCACCGTGGCCGAGGTGCGGCTGATGGTGGCGGACGGCGACGGCACCCTGCTGCGGCTCGACGAGCGCACCACCGACCTGCTGCGCGAAGACCTGCGCTTCGACGACGGCGCGCTGGCATCACGTCAGCCCATCGACCCCGGCGTGGCGCTGGCCCTCGCGCTGGCCTTCGACGGCGAGGGCCGCAACCGCTGGAGCTGGCTGTCCATCCCGATGGGGCTCGACGGCGCTTGGGTCTCGAGCGGCGGCCTCTCCGTCGATCTGGGGGGGACCGACTCCTCGACCGGCCTGGTGGCGGTCACCCTGGCCGACCTCGATCCGGCCTCGAGCGAGATCACCCTCTCCGACCCCGAGTCCGTGAGCGATCTCGACCAGCAGGAGCCGCTCGACTGCGCCATCGACGGCGCGCCCTTCCGCTTGTCTTGGCTGCACGGCGGCCGCTGCGCGGTGAGCGACGTCGAGGGCGCCCGCGTGGTGCTCGAGGTGAGCGAGTGACGGCCGCCCTGCTGCTGGGGGCGCTGGTCGCGGCGGCCCACGCCGCGCCGGTGTCGGGGCAGGTGCGCGAGCGTGGCACCGGCGACCCGGTGGTGGGCGCCACGGTGGTGGGCCCCTCTGGCGCCACCCTCGCCACCAGCGGGCCCAGGGGCGGTTTCACCGTCGACTTGCCGGACGGGCCGACCACCCTGCAGGTGCTCGCCTCCACCCACCTGCCGGCGACCGTCGTGGTCACCCTGGCGCCGGGCGCCCCCGCGCCGCCCGTGCGGCTCTTCCTCGAGCCCGCGCCCCCTACGCCCGAGGTGGTGGTCGAGGCTCGGCGCGAGTCCGCCCACGCCGCCGAGCGGGTGCTCGACCGCGAGCGGGTCGAGAAGACGCCCGGCACCCACGACGACCTGGTGCGGCTCATCCAGGCCCTGCCCGGGGTGGCGACCACGCCCGAGTACGGTCCGGCGTCGGGCGACCTGGCCATCCGTGGCGCTGCCCCAGACGAGAGCACGGTGCTGCTCGATGGGATCGAGCTTCCGTACCTCTACCACTTCCAGCAGTACTCCTCGGTGCTGCACACGCGCCTGCTCGACGAGCTGGCCCTCACGCCCTCGGCCTACGGCCCGTCGTATGGGGGCGCGCTGGGCGGGATCGCCGCGGTGTCGAGCCGCCGCCCCGATCCCCAGCAGCTGCACGGCGGCTTCAACCTGAACGCCATCATGGCCGGCGGCTTCATCCAGGCGCCCGTGGCCGACGGCTGGGCGGTGAGCGCCTCGGCCCGCCGCAGCTACGCCGACCTCTACGAAGACAGCAACGACCAGTACACCGCGTGGCCGGTCTTCTGGGACTACCAGGCGCGGGTCGACCGGCGCGCGAGCGATCGAGACCGCCTCGCGCTGAGCGTGCTGGGCGCCGGCGACGCCTACGGCCGGTACGCGGGCGACACCGAGGCCCTCGATCCGGTGGAGCAGGCCGAAAACCCGGCCTTCTCGTCCGCCCGGGCCTTTCACGGCGGCATCCTCCGGTGGGAGCGAGACACCGACCGCGCCACGCTCCGCACGTCGCTGGGGGTGGTCGCAGACGCCCAGGACGCCGCCGTGGGCGACGACCAGCAGCGTCGCGACGAGCGCTCGGTCGAGGGCCGCCACAACGCGGTGCTGTCGCTCACCGACGCCTGGCGTCTGGCCCTGGGCGGCGACGCCCGCTTCGCCCAGGTCGACCGCCTGGCGCAGCCCTCGCGTGCCTGGGTTGAGCTGGGCGCCGAGGCGCCCCTGTTGGCCCGAGGGGTGACCGTCGATGAGTCCCTGTCCCGCATCGAAGGTGGGATCTACGCCGAACCTCGCTGGGAGCGCGGCGCCCTCGACCTGCGGCCCGGGGTGCGCCTGCAGGCCGACAGCCGGGTCGGCGCCGTGGCCCCCGAGCCGCGCCTCGGCGCTCGGCTGCGCGCCACCGAGGCGGTGCGCCTGCGGGCCGCGGCCGGGCGGTACACCCAGGCCCCGTCGCTCGACGCCCTGTCTCCCCAGTCTGGCGACCCGACCCTCGGACTCTCCGACTCCTGGCAGGGGGCCGCCGGCGTCGATCTGTTGGTGAGCGGCCGCTGGGAGATCTCGGTCGACGGCTGGGGCCGCCGCCTCACCGACGCGGTCTTCGAGCCCCCGGGTGAGGCGCCAGAGGCCCAAGACGGCGTGGCCTGGGGCGGCGAGCTGGTCAGCCGGTACCGGGTGCGGGAGCGCTTCTTCTCTTGGGTGGGGCTCACCCTGGGCCGCTCCCTGCGAGATGGCGCCCCCGGGCCCTACGACCAGCCGTGGTCGGTCACGGCCGTGGCCAGCTGGGACTTCCGGCCCCGCTGGAACGCCGGCGTGCGCTACCGCGCGGCCTCGGGCCTGCCCTACACCCCCATCACCGGTGGCACCTACGACGGCGACACCGACACCTACGCGCCGACGTGGGGACAGCCTGGGGCGCCCGGCTGCCGACCTACCAGAAGCTCGACGTCCACCTCGACCGGGCCTTCGCCTTCCGGCAGTGGACCCTGCACGCCTACCTCGAGGCCTGGTGGGTGCCCCCCAAGGCCAACAACCTCTACCCGGTCTACAGCTACGACTTCAGCGAGCAGGCGCTGGTCGCTGGGCCCGGCTTCGTGCCGCTGCTGGGCGTGCGGGCCGCGCTGTAGGCTGGCTCAGGGGGAGAGCGCCGCCTCGAGCGGTGGCGCGAGCGCCGCGGCGAGGCGCCGGGCCCCCTCGGGGTTGGGGTGGAGGGTGTCGTCGAACCAGGCCCCTGGGGGGAGCGGGCCCAGGGCGGCCTCGACGTCGATGAGCAGCGCCCCGTGATCGGCGGCGCGGCGACGGATGACCGCGTCCACCTCGAAGGGGGCCCGCAGCGGGAGCGGATCTCGGCGGAGGCTCTCCGCGAAGTTGGCGGTGGCGGTCTCCAGATCGCCGGCCGCGCGGGCCTCGAGGGACCGGTACCACCAGGCGAGGGCGCGGCCCGGTCCGCAGGCCGTGTCCACCTGCCGCGCGAGCAGCTCGGGCGCAGGGGGGGCGTGGAGGGGCAGCGCGGCCACCCGCTGTCGACAGGCCGCGCCGTCGCCATCGGGCTGGCTCTCGGGGAGCGCGAGCAGCCCGGTGGGCGGGTAGTCGGCGTTCCGCAGCAGGGTGGAGAGCGCGACGGGCGCGGGGCTCGCGGCGATGATCTCCCCCAACTGTCGGTCGAAGACGCTGAGGGTCTGGTCGGCCCAGCGCGTGGCGCGGTAGTCGTCGGTCACCAGCACCCCGCGGCGCGTCTCGGGCTGGGGCGGCGCCAGCGAGACCGTGGGGCCACGCAGCGACGCGTAGATCCACGACCGGGCGAGCAGCCGGTGCAGCGGCAGCATCCACAGGCGGCTGCCCGCGAGGCGGCCCTGAAACACCGGCTCGGAGAAGTCGTTGTGGCCGGTGTACAGCAGCAGCAGATCGGGCTCGAGCCGGTCGATGTCGGGCATCAGCGCCAAGATGCCCAGGGTGGTCTGGCCGGGCGTCCCCAGGTTCACCACCTCGATCTGCGGCAGCGCCCGCTGCAGCCAGAGGGGGAAGTCCACCTCCGGGTCTTTGGCCCAGGAGTGCCGCACCGAGCTGCCGCCGAGGGTGACGAGCCGCGGCCGGTCGCCTTTGGGCGGCACCAGCACATCTTGTCGGGGCTCGAAGGGGTGTCTCAGCCGCGTGCCGGCGCCCTCGGGCACCAGCTCGGCGACCGAGATCTGGATGACCTGGGCCGACGGCGGCGGCGGCCCCCGCAGCACCCAGCCGAGCGCCTCGACCCCGCCCAGGACGCCGGCTGCCACCAGCAAGCCCATGAGCAGCCGCGCCGCCCCGCTCGGCCTCGACGTTGGCCCGTTGTCGGTCATGCCCCCGGGCTCAGTCCAGCCCGAACTCCTCCTTGGCGGTCTTGAGCTCGAGGTCGGGCTGGTCGTCCTTCAACATCAGGAAGGGCCCGCAGACCAGAGCGTCCATGTGGGTGCGCATGAAGCAGCGGTAGGCGTCCTCGGCGGTGTTGACCACGGGCTCTCCGCGCACGTTCATCGACGTGTTGATGACCACCGAGCAGCCGGTCAGCTGCTTGAAGGCGGAGATCAGGTCGTAGTACAGGGCGTCCTGCTGGCGATTGATGGTCTGAATGCGCGCCGAACCATCGACGTGGGTGATCGACGGGAGCGGCTGGGGGCCTTCGCGAATGTCGTCACGCACCTGCGCGACCAGCAGCATGTAGGGGCTGGGGCGGTCGAGCTCGAAGTAGTCGCTGGCGTCTTCTTCGAGACACGACGGGGCGAAGGGCCGGAAGCCCTCGCGCATCTTGATCTTGGCGTTGATGATCTCCCGCATCTCGAGGTTGCGGGCGTCGCCCAGGATGCTGCGGTGCCCCAGCGCGCGCGGGCCCCACTCGCGGCGCCCCTGATACCAGCCCACCACCATCGACTGGTCGATGAGCGCGGCCGTCTCATCGAGCAGCGGCTGTCGGTCGAGGCGTCGGTAGACCGCGCCGTAGCTGTCGAGGTCGGCCTGGATCTCGTCGTCGGTGTAGCCGGGGCCGAGGTAGGCGCTCTCGAGCTTCCAGGCGCGCGGCTTGTCGAGGAGGTCGTGCCAGGCCCACAGGGCCGCGCCCATCGCGCCCCCGGCGTCGCCAGCGGCGGGCTGCACGAAGATGTCGTCCACGGGGGCTTCGCGCAGGATGTGGCCATTGGCGACGCAGTTCAGCGCCACGCCGCCGGCTAGACACAGATTGTCGACCTTCAGTTCTCGATGCACCGTTTTAGCGAGTCGCAGTACCACCTCCTCAGTGACCACCTGTATCGACGCGGCAATATCCATCTCTCGCTGTGTGATGGGCGACTCCGGCTGGCGAGGAGGCGCACCAAACAGATTATCAAAACGCCGGTTGGTCATGGTGAGGCCGTCAGCGTAATTGAAATAACGCATATCGAGGCGAAAGGTGCCATCTCCTTTAAGGTACAGCAGATGCTCCAGTATCAAATCAACGTACTTTGGCTCACCGTAGGGTGCCAGCCCCATCAGTTTGTATTCGCCTGAGTTGACCTTAAATCCGGCGTAATAGGTAAACGCCGAGTACAAAAGTCCGAGGGAATGGGGGAAGTCAATCTGCCAAACAGGCGTAAGCGCGCTACCTTGGCCAATCCAAACAGAAGTCGTCGCCCATTCACCGACCCCGTCCATACACAGCACGGCGGCTTCTTCGAAGGGGGACGGGTAAAAAGCAGAGGCGGCATGAGACTCATGATGCTCACCGAACAACAGAGGAGGAACACCAGACTTGTCCGTACCCATCATATCGGCCACTTCGCGGCGTAAAAGGTCTTTGAGGAACAACTTCTCCTTTAACCAAACGGGCATTGACGTCACGAAGGAGCGGAAACCCCTTGGGGCATAGGCCAGGTAAGTTTCCAGCAGGCGCTCAAATTTGAGCAGGGGCTTGTCATAAAACGAGATGAAATCAACCGCGTCCAGTGTAATGCCGCCCTCCTCGAGGCAATACGCGATAGCGCAATTGGGAAAGGCAGGGTCGTGTTTCTTGCGCGAGAATCGCTCCTCCTGAGCGGCGGCAACGATCACGCCATCGCGCATTAATACGGCAGCGCTGTCGTGGTAGTAAGCGGATATGCCCAGGATATTCATATTCTGCGGAATGCTATTCCTGTCCGAAGGGTTACACTGTGCTCGGCAGACTGTGGCCATGGACAAGCGACAGTCGAGCTCCGTCGTTAAACTCGCCGCCACCTCAGGTTAGTGCAGATACGCAAGAGGAACCAGTGGGAGCGGTATTAAAGGATCCCCATACATGCTGGAACTGATCAAGGACCTCTGGACCTTTCTCGGAGAGCGGAAAAAGCTGTGGATGGCACCGATCATTATCATCCTGGTGCTTATGGGCACGTTACTGGTTCTTACTCAGGGCTCTGCGCTGGCGCCTTTTGTTTATACCCTGTTCTAATCTCTCTAACGCGCCGCGACTATCTTCATCCAAAAAAAACGCCATTGATGCGAGGCATCAATGGCGCCAGATATCAACGCGGCCCACCGTGAACATTCAATAGTGGGCCTCTCTGCTCAACGCTAGGTCAGTCTCTCACCAACTTGTACTGCCACCAGACACCAGGACCTGCTTCAATGGTGATGTTCATGGTATTGGTGTTCTCAAATTCCACGTTGTATGTCACTGAATTCGGAACAGACACACCGGGCAACTCACCCTCGTTGACCGCCTTGGGTAAGCCGACATAGGCGCCGAAACCATCGATCACCAGCGTGCCCGCGTCCTCATCATAGGACCAGGTAGCATCGGTCGAGCCATCGTGGGGCGAAACCGGCGTACCACACTGATCAGCGGCTACACCTTGCCACGCCTCAAGCCACGTCTCGTCATCCAGAACATTACTAAATGATCCATCGCCGCTAAAGACGTACAAATCATCGATATAACAGGCCCGCGCTTCGACGCCTGCATCATCGATGGCCCACCAAGAACCGTCACCGGGTGCCGGCCCCACTGCAAGCGATCCTGCCTCGGGAGCCACTCGCCACGTGCCTTCTATCG
>JBDQIL010000115.1:0-8513 GCA_040264415.1 Myxococcota bacterium | reverse complement strand
GCCCTCGGACGCGGGCTGCGCGTCCGCCCACGCCTGCAGGTCGAAGACGGCCATGAAGTACTGGGACGGCATGCGCTCCGAGGGCAGGTGCACCTCGCGGCTCGACCACGGGATCCAGGCCGGGCCGGCCGGGAACTGCCGGTCCTTGCCTGGCCAGTCGAAGGCCTCGTGCTCGGTCAGCTCGACCGGCTCTTGGCCCAGCCGCTCGGCCAGCGCGCGCACCACATGGCGGTACATGACGTCGCCCTGGGTGGGCTCGTGCAGGTAGAAGCCGCGCTCGTGCACCACGACCCAGCGGTAGTCGGCCTCGCCCATCAGCGCGCGCAGGGCTTCGTCGGGGAGCAGCGACAGATCCGTGTCGAGCGGCTCGCGCGACAGATCGCGCAGCAGGCCCTCCGCGCGATCGCCGGCCGGCTCCTCCGACGCCAGCCAGCGAAGCCGCTGGGCGGGCGGCCCGCCCCCGGACTCACGGAAGGGCGGCGGGATGGCCGGCGCCGTGGCCCACGACCGGTACACCTTCTGACGGTGCACGCTCTGGTAGGCGGTGAGGATGTCTTGCTGCTGCTCGAGCGGCAGCTCGACGATGCCCTGGCGGGTGTCTGGATCGAGGCCGCGGTACCAGGCGGGCACCTGCATGGCCGAGGTCTGGGTGGGCACACGCCACATGGCCGGCCCCCCCGAGCCCTCCTCCACCGGCCCCAGATCGAAGCGGTAGAAGGGCTGCAGCGCCACGCCCGCCAGCGCGACCGCGCCGAGCAGGCGGCGGCGCCAGGGGGGCAGCCGGCCCAGACACACCGCCACCAGCGCCACGGTGGCGACCACCACCATGCTCGCCATCCGGTAGGGCGCGAACATGCGCGACATACCGGGGATGAACTGGAACATGAGCGCGTACGGCAGCCGAATGACGTGGTCGCCCAGCAGCACGACCTCGCTCGTGTCCTTCTGGGCGCCGAGCTTCAAGAACGGACCGAGCGTGCCCAGGAAGAAGACGCCCCAGACCACGGCCCAGGTGCGGGCGCGCCGCACGAAGAGGCCCGGGAGCACGCCGAAGAGGAAGGCCGCGAGCGGCAGCGCCAGCACCCCATGTTCAGGGTTGAAGGCGTAGTCTGCGGGCCAGGCCGAGTCGATCGTGCGGTGCAACGAGCTGAGCACGTTGTCGCGGTAGTTGGCCGGTCGCAGCGGGGCGTCGGCGATGGTGTCGTAGGCCGGAAACTCGAGGAAGAAGGTCAGCTCGGGGAGGTTCTCGATGCCGCCCTGCCCGGACTGGCCCGCGCCACTCGACAGGTAGGGCGTCACGAAGAACAGCACGCCCACCGCGGCAGCGATGGTGGCCGGCACCATCCACTCCATCGCCTGTCGAAACAGCGGCCGCTCCTTGATCCACCACCCCCCCACGTGCAGGGCGCTGAACATCACCGCGAACAGCCCGTAGAACCAGTAGAAGCCCGCCACCAGGCTGAAGACCAGGCCCACCAGCGCCCCGTCGAGGCGGCGGCCCGTGCGCTGGGCCCGCGCGAGCACCACCGGGTAGAGCAGCAGCCACCACAGCAGCACCTGCCGCAGCCCGGTCTTGTTGATGTCCTGAAAGACGATGGGGTTGACGATGGCCACCGCGCCCGCGGCCAGCGCCACCGCGCGGCTGGGGGACAGCGAGCGCGCCAGCACGTAGCCGCACAACCCGTTGCCGATGAGGATGATCAGCACCTTGAGGTTGTGCGACGCGGGGAAGCCGAACCACCGGTCGAGGGGGTAGCTCAGCAGCAGGATGTCGAGGATGTTCCCCGTCTCGGGGTAGCGGCCGAGGCCGACCAGGGTGGCGACGCGGTCGAGCGGCCCGAGCTCGGACTGCCCGAGCGCCTCGACCTCTTGGAAGTGCCACCACGATCGCCACAGCCACCCGCCCAGCTCGCCGCCGCCCACGATGACCTGGTCGAGGTGGCCCGCGACCGGCCAGGTGACGGCCACGGCCAGCGCGCCGAAGACCAGCAGCGCGAGCACCGCCTCGCCAACGGCCCGGCGCAGCCGGCCGGGGCCGATCAGGTAGAGCAGGTCGAGGAGCAGGTTCATGGGGCCGCCTCGGGGGCCGCGGTGTCGGCCGGGACGGCCGGGGAGGCCGGGGAGGCACCCGACGATGCGGCGGCCACACCGCCAAATGCCTCCATCACGAGGTCTTCGGGGAGGGTCCAGACCAGCAGGGCGTCGTCGGCGTGGCGGACGGGCGGGCCGTAGACGCCGGTGAGCAGGGCCTCGGCCTGGTGGCGCTTGAAGGCCGGGTAGAGGTCCTGTGCAGCACCACGTAGCGGTAGCCCTGCCGGGCGAGCGCGCGCCCCGACACGATGAGGTCGAGGGCCGGCAGGCCAGCGGGAAGCGACGTGGCGCGGGTGGCCTCCACCTGCATGAGCGCGACCATCAGCCGGTTGGCGAGCAGCGCCGACGGCATGGGATCGTTGAGGCCCCACGGCACCGGGCGGCGGTGATCCGCCTGGTACCAGACATAGACCGCGCGCTCGAGGTTCGGCACGGTGAGCGGCAGGTCGAGCACGGCGCCGGGCACCGGGTCGTCGGCCATGGCGGCGTAGACGGCCGGCACACGGGCGTCGGCGGTGGGCACGGGCAGGTGCGCGGGCGAGCCCAGCCCGAACTCCACCAGCATGAGCACCGAGACGGCCGCGGCGACGCCCAAGCGGGCCCGGGGGGAGCGGGCGCGGAGGGCTTGGCGCAGCCCGACCGCCGCCAACATGGCCACCGCGAGGCTCACCCCGACCACGAAGCGGAAGGGGTGGGAGATGCGGTCGAAGACCGGGAAGGCCTCGAACAGCGCCAAGAAGGGTAGCGGGATGCGCCGGCCGAACACCTGCAGGTACTCGCCGCCGACGTTGAGGTAGGGGCCGAGGCTGAAGAGGAAGAAGAGCAGGCCCAGCCAGAGCCAGGCGCCGAACTCGCGGTGGCGGCGGGTCGCGAGGGCCGCGAAGCCCGCCAGCAGCAGCCCAGCCCAGCCCAGATAGATGACGATGACGAGCTCTTCGCCGTGCATGGCGAAGAGGTCGGGGCTGGGGGTGCGGCCTGGGCGGAAGAAGGCGGCGAGGTCGGTGATGTTGTGGAACAGCAGGGAGTTCCAGACGAACTCAGGGTCGCGGGACACGATGGCGTCGGCCGCCCCGAGCGACCGCTGGAAGGCGAGGAAGCCCGGCGCCACCAGCGCGCCGGCGAGGGCCACGGCCGCGGCCAGCCGGGGCGCAGCGGCGCGCCAATCCACCAGGTAGGGGCGCGTCACGCCCCGGGTGGCCAGCACCACGCCGCCGGCCAGGCCGGCGAAGAGGCCGTAGTACCAAGACGTCAGCATGCACAGGCCGGCGCTCAGCCCGAGCACAGCCGCGCGCCCCCAGGACGGCCGGTCGAGCACCCGCAGCAGCGCCCAGAGGGTGAAGGGCAGCCAGCCCGCACAGACCGTCTCGGAGATCCCGTTGTAGGCCTGGCCCAGCAGGTGGGGGGATGCCCCGTAGACCACCAGCGCGACGGTGGACGCGGCGGCGTCGCGGGTGAGCTGCCGCGCCAGCAGCCAGGCCGCGAAGGCGGCGAAGGCGAGGCCGACGATCACCACCGCGTTGTAGGCGAGAACGGGGCCGCCGATCAGCTGCAGGGGGAGGCTGAGCACCACCTGAACGGTGTCGATGAACCACAGCGTTCCGCCCCGGGGCCAGGCCAGCAGGCCCGTCTGGTCGGGCCAGTCGCCCGACAGCAGGCTCTCGGCCACCCACCAGTAGCCCCAGATGTGGTTCCAGCCGTCGTTGCCGGGGTGGCCCACGATGTGCGCGGTGGGGTGCAGCGCCACCGGCCAGGTGAGGCCGAGGGCGAGGGCGAGGGCGGCCAGGGCCGCCAACAGGGCCTCGTAGGGGGAGGAGCGCACGGTGCCGGAGTGTAGCCCCCACGCCGGGCCAACGGGAGCGATGCCCGGCGCGCGGGCCCGCCGTGGGCTACCCTCGCGGCCATGCGCTGGACCCTGCTGGCCCTGGCCCTGGTGGCCTGTGATCGCGAGCCCCTGCCGCTGCCCACGGCGGCGGCGGTGGCGCCGGCGACAGACGACGCCACCGAGCGCGCGCCGCTCTACCAGCTGCTCTACGCGGCCACGGTGGGGCCCGCGCCCACCGCCGACCTGCAGCGCGTGCGGCTGCTGCTGTGGCTGCGGCACATGGAGATGAGCCCCGACCAGCTGTCGCTGCTCGACGAGCTGCGGGCTCAGGCCGCCGATCGGGTGGCCCGCCTCGAGGCGGCCGAGGCAGCCCTCCTGGCGCGCACCACCGAAGAAGAGGTGGCGATCTACGCCGAGCTGTGGGCGGCCATCGCCGACGGTCAGGGGGCGGGCGATCCCCGCTTGGAGGCGCAGGCCGACGCGCTGGTGGCCCTGGGCCTCGACGGCACCCGCCAGCAGGAGTTGCTGGCGTTGCGCATGGAGGGCATCCGCTCGATGCTCGACGCGCAGCGCCCGTTCTTGCGCACCCTCACACCGCTCCAAGAGGCGCGCCTGAACGACGCGCTCTTCCTCCTGCGACACCGCCTCGACCCCGTGGGCCACCCCGGCGACTTCCGCGCGCTGGTGGGGACCATCTACGATCCCGGCCAATTCGCGGTGCTCACCCGTGGGGCGACCGACGCGTCGATGAAGCCGCTCGACATCGGGGGGCTCTGGGCCGACGACGGCTCGGGCCTGCAGGGGCACCCGCTGCACGAGGCGAAGCGCGAGGTGCTGCTGTTCCTCGCCCTGCTCGAGCCGGGCTTCGACCAGGCCATCGGCGCGGCGCGGGTGCTGTCGGAGCAGCAACAGGGGCCCGCCGGGGCGCAGCCGTAGCGACCGCCACCGGGGCCGGCCGCGGCCAGGTCATGGCGCGAACGCGGCGCCGAGCTCGCCCCGCTGCCGGGCCCGAGATCCCGCGCGCCCGAGATACAGGCCCTCGTCCCCTCCCACCGGAGCCCCCATGCTGCCCGACCGCCGCAACCAGGTCCGCGTCCGCGCCAACTTCGACGGCGAGGTCGAGGTCAAGGTTCGCCCCGGCCAGCGGGTCTCCCGGGGGACCGCGCTCGTGGTGGTCGAGGGCGACGCGCAGATCGAGACGCTGTCCGCCCGCGGCGACGCCACCGTGGTCTCGGTGGAGGTCGCCGACGGCGCAGAGGTGCGCTCGACCGCCCTGCTGGTCGTCCTGCAGGAGGACTGATCGTGCCCGACGCCGCCGACCCCGCGCCACACCCGACCGCCAACGAAGCCCCGAGCGCGCCCGCCGGCTTCGGAACCTTCTCCGGCGTCTTTCGGCCCATCGCCCTCACCATCCTGGGCGCGATGCTCTACCTGCGGGAGGGCTGGCTGGTGGGCGAGCTGGGCCTGGGTGGCGCGCTCCTCGTCATGGCGAGCGCCGCCACCATCACCGGCACCACCGCCCTGTCCCTGGCCTCGATCGCCAGCAATGTGCGGGTCCGACCCGGCGGTGCCTTCGCCATCATCGCCCAGGCGCTCGGCCTCGAGGCCGGCGGCGCGATCGGCGTGCCCCTCTACATCGCGCAGGCCGCCAGCGCGGCCATGTACATCTACGCCTTTGGCGAGGCGTGGGCCTTCCTGTTCCCCGACCACCCGTCGGGCGTGGTGACCGCGATCGCGTTCGGCGCGTCCGCCCTGTTGGCCTGGCGCAGCAGCGGGCTCGCCCTCAAGGCGCAGGGCGTGTTGCTCTTCGTCGTCCTCGCGGCCCTGGCGAGCGCGGTCGGCGGCCTGTTCACGGCCCCCGCGCTGGTGCGGCCCACGGTGCTGCCCACGGCCCCCACCGTCACCGTCGTCGAGGCCTTCGCCATCTTCTTCCCCGCCTTCACCGGGATCATGGTGGGCGCCGGCATGTCGGGCAGCCTGGCCAACCCCCGCCGCGCCATCCCGCGGGGCACGCTCATGGCCTGGGGCACCACCCTCGCCCTCTACCTGGGCTTCGCGTTCTGGTACGCCGTCATCGCCGCGCCCGACGAGCTGTCCACCAACCGCATGGTCATGATCGACCGGGCCGCGATCCCTGGCGTGGTGCTCGCCGGCCTGCTCATCTCCACGCTCATGGCGGCCCTGTCATCGCTCGTCGCGGCGCCCCGGTTGCTACAGGCCATGGCGAAGCACGGCGTCGTGCCCGGCGCCCGCTGGCTCTCTCAGACCAACGCCGCCGGCGAGCCCGGAAACGCCGTGCTTGCCACGACGGTCTTCGCGGCCCTGGGCCTGCTCGCGGGCTCCCTCGACGCCATCGCGCCCATCATCACCAGCTTCTTCATCATGACCTACCTGGCCATCAACGCGGTGGTCTACGTCGAGCGGGTGCTGGGCATGATCAGCTTTCGCCCCTCTTTTCGGGTGCCCCGTTCGGTGCCGCTGGTGGGCCTGCTCGTCTGCCTGCTCGGCCTGAGCCTGTCGAGCCCCTTCGGCGGGGTCATCGAGATCCTCTTCGTGCTGGGCATCTACGGCGTGCTCACCCGGCGGCAGCTCGACACCCCCTGGGAGACCGTGCGACCCGGCATCGCGGTGACCCTCGCCGCGTGGAGCGCCCGCCGCGCGGCGCACATCGAGCGCACCGAGCGGGCCTGGAAGCCCGACCTGCTGGTGCCGGTGGCCTCGCCCGACCAGATCACCGCCATGCAGCCGCTGGTCGAGAGCCTCGCGCAGCGCGCCGGCTCGCTGCGGTGGGTCGGCCTGGGCCCGCGCACCGTGCTCCAAGCGGCCCTGCCCGCCGCCGCCCAGGCGGGCCTCGATCGCGGCCTGCACGCCACCTGGGCGCGCCTGCGCACCGATCGGCCCATGGACGGTGTGTCCCTCGCGCTCGACGCGCTCCACGGCGCGCTGTTCCCGCCCAACCTGGTGGTGGTGGACGAGTCCCGGGTCAACGACGACGAGATCGCCGCCTATCTCGACATCTGCCGCGATCGTCAGGTCGGCCTCGCGCTGTGGCAACCCCACCCGCGCGGCGCCGACCCCCTGGGCCGCCGGGCCGTCCTCGACGTCTGGATCTCCGACCGGGCGCCCGACTGGGCGCTGCACCTGCGCCTCGCCAACCTCGATCTCCCGGTGCTGGTCGGCTTCTTGTTGGCCGAGGCCTGGGGCGCCCAGCTGCGGCTGCGGATGGTCGTCCGAGACCCCGCCCACCGGCCGGCCGCCAAGCGCTTCTTGCGCGACCTCGCCGACCAGGCCCGCCTGCCGCCCACCACCACGGTGCATGTGGGGGAGGGCGCCTTCCTGCCCGCCCTCGAGCGCGCTGGGGCGGCCGACCTGCGCATCTTCGGCATGCCGCCCGCCATCACCAAGGCGCGCCTCGAGGAGATCCGCCAGTAGGCGGGCAGCAGCTGCCTCTGGCTGCTCGACTCGGGCCGCGAGTCGGCGCTGGCCTGAGCCGGCGCGCGCCCGCGGAGCCAGCGCGGTAGGCTGCCGGTCCCCCGCGGAGCCCCGCCATGACCGGCCTGCCCGACCTCCACCGCCACCTCGACGGCTCGCTGCGTCCCGCCACCGTGGCGGCCCTCGCCGAGGCCCAGGGCCAGTCGGTGCCGGCCGACCTGGCCTTCACGCCCGGGATGGGCCTCGCCGCCGCGCTGGAGCGCTTCGCCTTCACCGTGGGGCTGCTGCAGCACCCCGACGCCGTGCGCCGCGCGGCGGACGAGCTGTGCGAAGACGCGGCCGCCGAGGGCGTCACCACCCTCGAGGTGCGCTTCGCCCCCCAGCTGCACCGCGGCGGGATGCTCTACGACGTCGTCGACGCCGCCCTCGAGGGCATCGCCGGGCGCGCCGGCCTCGTGCTCTGCGCGCTGTACGGGCAGCACCCTTCCAAGGCCGAGGCCCTCGTGGCGGTCGCCGAGGGGCGGACGGGGGTCGTCGGCCTCGACCTCGCGGGCGCCCCCGCGCCCGAGCACCGCTACGGCATGACCGACTACCGGGCCGCCTTCACCCAGGCCCGCGACCTCGGCCTGGGCCGCACCGTGCACGCCGGCGAGGGCCGCCCCGCTGCCGAGATCGCCACGGCCATCCTCAGCCTGCACGCGCAGCGCATCGGCCACGGCCTCAGCATCCTCGACGACCCCAACGTCACCGCTCTGGCGCGGGCCCGCCGCGTGACCATCGAGGCCTGCCCCACGTCGAACCGCCACACCGGCGCCCTGGCCGAAGGCGAGCCCCACCCGCTCGGCGCCTGGCTGCGGACCGGGCTGCGCGCCTGCGTCAACACCGACAACACGCTGCTGTCCCAGGTGGACGCCACCACCGAGCACGCCCGCGCCGGCGACCTGCCGGGCATGACGCCGGCGCTGCTGCAGCAGGCCGTGGCCTTCGGACACGCCGCCGCCTTCCGCCGCACGGACCCCGCATGAGCCTCCCCCCCATCCCCCCCCCGGGGGGGGGGGGGGGCGCGCCCCCCCGCCCCCGCCCGGGCCCGCGGGGCCGGCCCCCCCGGGGCGCGGCGCGCGCCCGCCGCCCCCGGGCGGCGGCCCGGGCCGCGGCCCCCCCCCCCCCG
>JBDQIL010000114.1:0-8526 GCA_040264415.1 Myxococcota bacterium | reverse complement strand
CCACCCGCCGCCCCACCCGCCGTGCTCTTCAACTCCAAGATCTTCATCGCCTTCCTGCTGGTCGTGGTGGGCGTGTACTACTGGCTGCCCGACCGGCTGAAGATCTGGTTCTTGCTGGCCATGAGCTGGCTGTTCTACGGCTTCTGGGACCCCTGGCTGCTGAGCCTCATCATCCTGTCCACCGTGGTGGACTACCACTGCGGCAAGCACATCGCGGCGGCCGCGCCCACCGACGCCCGGCGTCGAAAGGCGTGGCTGGGGCTGTCGCTGGCCGTCAACCTGGGCCTGCTGGGCTTCTTCAAGTATTACGACTTCTTCGTCGGCGAGTTCATCAACCTCACCGAGCTGGTGGGGCTGTCGCTCGCGCGCGACCGCTACCTGCTCAAGCTCATCTTGCCGGTGGGCATCAGCTTCTACACCTTCCAGACGATGGCTTATACCATCGATATATATCGGAGGGACATCGAGAAGCCCGAGCTCGACTTCGCCCGCTTCGCCCTGTACGTCGCCTTCTTCCCGCAGCTCGTGGCCGGCCCGGTCGAGCGGGCGCCGCACCTGCTCCCGCAGTTCAGCCGGCCCTTCCGGCTGTCGGTGCCAATGGTCAAGCGCGGGGTGTTCCTCATCCTGCTCGGCTTCGTCAAGAAGGTGGTCATCGCCGACCGCCTCGCCCGCGCCATCGAGCCCTGGTACGACCTCGACGCCCTGCCCGGCAAGCTCACCGGCGCCCGGGCCGCGGCCGCCCAGTTGCTGTTCACCTGCCAGATCTACGTGGACTTCAGCAGCTACTCCGACATCGCCATCGGGCTGGGCCTGCTGCTCGGCTACAACATCCGGCCCAACTTCAACCTGCCCTTCGTGGTGCCCAGCATCCCAGAGCGCTGGCGGCGCTGGCACATCTCCATGTCGCACTGGTTCCGCGACTACATCTTCATCCCCCTGGGGGGGAGCCGAAAGGGCGACGTGCGCACCCAGGCCAACATCATGGCCGTGATGTTTCTGTCGGGCCTGTGGCACGGCGCCAGCACCACGTTTGTGGTGTGGGGCCTGCTCAACGGCCTCTCCATGGTGCTGCACAAGATCACGCGGCCACCGTTTCGGTGGCTCAAGCGGCAGGCCCAGCGCACCTGGGTGGGCGACCGGGTGCACTTCTACACGTTCTCGTGGATCACCTTCTGCCTGATCGCGGCGATCAACATCTTCTTCCGCTGCCCCGACTGGCCCACCGCGCGGGCCTACACCCACGCCATCTTCTTCACCGGCTTCGACAGCTACATCGACGCCATCGAGCGCTTCAACCGCTTCCCTGACGAGCTGGCCACCGCGGCCTGGTGGGTGCTCTTCGTGTTCCTCGCCCACGAGGCCGAGCGCTACTTCAAGGTGATGGACCGGGTGCTTGCCGCGCCCACGTGGCGGTGGGCGGTGGGGTGTCTGGCGGCGTTTTGGGTGGTGATCACGTTCGGGATCGAGGGGCCGCAGTTCATCTACTACCAGTTCTGAAGCTGGGCGAGAGTGGCGTGGTGGTGCCTATTCGGGATTCGTTGTGCGCAAGGGCTGTGCGCAACCGGACCCTGCCCCGTCAAGCTGACACCTGGGCGACCGTCACCTGACGGACTCGACTGCTCGGGCATCAAACGGCCGGGAATCGACGCCGCGGAACATGGTGGCTGAAGATTCGGTGGGTGCCCCACGGGAGCAGCGGCCAACCGCCATCGACCCCATTGGTTAGTCACACCGCCAGGGGGAGTGCCGTCGCTCCCCCATGGAGGCATTCAGATGACGACCGTAGACGATACCGAATCCTACGTGCGGTTCTGCACCCGCCAAAACATTGACCGCTACTTCCACCAGCTCGAGGGCGTCCTACAAGGCATCCTCATGGATGGCGTGGTCACTGCAGGAGAAGGCGAGACGCTGAAGGCGTGGGCACTGTCGCTCGGAACAGCAGCGCACCACGCCCCCTTCGCCGAGGTAGTCGAGGCCCTCGACCAAATTCTGGAGGATGGTGTCGTAGACGAGGAGGAGGTCGAGGATCTGATCTGGCTGGCCCAGCGGTTCACGACCAACAACGAGTTCTACAACGCTGTTACGTCCGACATTCAGCGTCTCCACGGGATCATCTACGGGTTCCTATCGGACGGTGTGTTGTCAGATGGGGAGATCCGGGCGCTGTCCGACTGGCTTGACGAGCACGAGAACCTCCGCGCGGCCCACCCCTACGAGGAACTATGCACGCTGCTGACCCTTGTCCTTCGCGACGGCGTGATCGACCATGAGGAAAGGAGCCTCCTAAGAGAGTTCCTGGCTGATCTGGCTCCGTCGTCTGATGAAGGCGTAATCGAATACGATGGTATCGACGTCGGGTCCATGACCCTTCCGCTTGTCTGCGCCAGCAACGTCGACGTTGAGGTCGAGGGCAAGAGCTTCTGCTTTACTGGCAAGGGTTCCAAGGGGCCCAGATCGGGGTTCCGGTCCACAGTCGAAGGAATCGGTGGCTCATTCACCGACAGGCTGACCAAGGACGTGGACTATTTGGTCGTCGGAGACAAGGGCAACCCCTGCTGGGCCTTCGCTCGGTACGGGCGCAAGATCGAGCGGGCGCTGAGAATGCGTCGCGAGGGGTCGCGGATCCTCATCATCAAAGAGGTCGATTTCTGGGACTCCGTCGAGGACTACGGATAGGTCCAGATAGCCACCGCTGGATACCGGGCCACCAACCGCCGGCATGCCGGATTCGACACATTTGCGCGTGGCACGACCCCGACCCGTTGGACGGGGACGGCACACGGCAAGCAGGCCGGCTCCACACCAACGACCCCCGCTTCAAAGAGGGTGGCGGGTCGCACCGTGCCGGGCGGCTTCAGCCCTGACGGCGAAGCGGCACCACCTTCGGGCCCTGCACCGAGCCCAGACCGGCCGCCGCCAGCGCACCCCGCAGGTCCTCAGCGGTCACCGTCCGGTAGTGGGTGAGCATCACTGACACGGAGTGCCCGGTGAAGCGCGCGGCCGTCTTGGGATCCACCCCTGCACGGGCCATCGCATCGACCGCGGCACGCCGCAGGCCGTAGGGCGTGAAGCGCGGCACACCAGCAGCCTCGCAGGCGGCGCGGAGGGCATGGGGCCCCAGGTACGAGTCAAAGGTGCTCGCGGAGCACGTCAAGACACGCTCCGTGGGCTGTGCGGGGTGGTCTTCGGCCCATCGGTGCAGCGCTGTGGTGGCCGACTCTGCGAGTGGCACGACCCGCGCCCCCGTCTTGCCGGCGAGCCGGATCTCCCGGCGGTCGAGGTCTACATCGCCCCACGTCAGATCCCGCACCTCGCCCGGCCTCGCGCCGGTGGCGAAGAGCAGCAGGACCGCCAGGTGTGTCCACCCGTCCAGGCGGTCGAGGACCGCGAGGACGTCCTCGCGGGAGGGGGTGCGGCGGTTGCGAACCGGCCCACCCTTCACCCGCACCTTGGGGAGCGGCTTCATCGCGCGGGGCGCCCGGTCCATCCACCAGCGCCACGAGAACCCGAGCACGTCCAGCTCGTTGCGGACGGTCGTGGCAGCGGCCCCCGCCCGCAGGCGCCGGTCCCGGTGGCCCTCAATCGACGGGGCCGCGAGCCGGTCGAGCCGCACGTCGCCCAGGCTCCCCACGATGTGCCGAGCGGCGGCCGTGTAGATCCGTAGGGTGTTGGGCCGCACCTGCCCCTTGCGCCCCCCCACGTTCTCGACATGCCAGAGCCAGCACTCCAGAAGGTCCCGCACGGTGGCGATCTGAGCGGCGGTCTTTCGCTCTGTGAGGTCCGCACCAGACGCGACCAGGGCGGCCACCTGGGCCTCGACCTCGCGGCGGGCGGCCCACCCGGTCCAGATCGTGACCCTGGACTGGGTGGCCGGGTCGTAGGCCTCAGCCCTCCAATACCAGCGCCCAGAGCCGTCCTTGTGCGGACCCCGGATCGCGCGCGCCTTCACCCGAGAGCCGACCGCCAGGGCCTTCGGGCGCCTCGGCTTCCGGGTCATGGAGTCACCTCGCCAGCATCGGCCGCAAGGGAGGCCTCGAGGACGTCGAGCCCCCGTGCGAGGGCGAGACGCGCCACGGTGGAGCGGGTGACCCGGCCCGCGGCTGCGAGCGGCGTGCCCTCGACCAGCGCGGGCACCAGACGGTCGAGCCGCTGGGCGAGGTCTTTGGGCATTCGGACGACGACTTGGGTGTTGTGGCGCATGGGCACCTCCTTCACACAGAAGGCTAGCGGAAATGCACGCGCATGTCTAGCGCAATGCAGTGAAATGTCGTCACTATCGGTGACACCGACGCCGCTCCGCGGCCGGAGAACGGCCACAGGCAATGCGACACAAAAGACAGCTATTCTCAGCGGCTTAGCCCCAACGGTGGCGCATGGGGACGCAACGCGGTTGTGAGGGTCGGAGGCGCTGGCGGCGACGGTGACGACCGCGGCGAAGCCATAGAGCTGAATCGCACGCAGCCAGGTCGCCTGGCGCCATCACGGGCAGCGGCGCCGCCGCGTCATGCCGCAGCGCCACGCGCGTGACAGGCCGAGGCCAAGCGGGACACCGCGGTGTCCCGGCGAAGATCCCGACCAGTCGCCCAATCCAGGGGGTGTGACGATGGGACAGCCTCACGGCGCGCCTGGTGGGCCCAAGCGGTGCCCCATTGCCCAAGTAGAGCAGCGAGGGCCGGCGCCATGGCTCTCACCCTGTCCCATTGTCCCACTATGCTTCTTCTGCGTATTGGTGCCGGTTCTCACGGTACAGCGCCCGTGTCCCGGCTCTCCTGGCTCTGTCCCGCGGTCCCAGCAGCGAGGACCGCGAAGACGCCGCCCCGCCAGTGACACGCCCAGCAGCGGGCCAACCGGACACGCTGGCGAGCCTCTTCGGGGTCGATGAACCACGACACGCGGGGCACCCCGCACGACGGGCAGCGTGCGCCCGTCGCCCGCAGCGGATCGCCACCCACCGGGGCCCCGAGCCGCCGCGCGACCCGCAGCCGCACGCCGGGATCGTCGTCCATCACAAGCCGGAGCTGTGCGGGCTTCAGAGCCATCCCAGGGGTGACGGTGCTTCGCAGCGCCTCCGGTTCTGCGAGGGGCGTCCGGTGGAGCACCCACTCCACCGCGCGTCGGTCTTGGCGGGCGTCGGCTGGGCGCCCTGTGTCGCGGCGACGTTGCCGGACCGCAGCCAGCAGCACGCCGGGCTCACGGACCCCCATCTCCAACAGGCACGCTGCCACGGCAATGTCGTAGCCGGAGCGCGACCGGTCGAGGCGGTGCTCGCTCCCGCCGATCGTGACCGAATCTGGGCGCCCCTCGCCGCGCCAAAGCTCCCGCAACCGCGGGGAACTGTTGTAGGCCTCCCGCACGCTGCCAGGGAGCTGGCGGGGCACTTCGACGCTCTCCCATGCGATCGAGGCCACCCGCTCCGCGCCGTTTGCCATGGGCGGGGGCTCGGGCAACAGGTCGTCGAGGTCGGCCGCGTGAAACCGGCGCCCCGCGTCGAGCGCGACCAGCCGCGCCAGCGGGCGGCCGGCGTGCTTCGGGTTCGGCGCACCAGGCAGCCGCAGCAGCCGCGCCGGGTCTGAGGTCGCATCTCCCCCGACCAGCGCCGCGAGGCGGGCCGACAAGCCCGCACAGACCGCAGGCGGCTCCGGCTCGGAGAGCAGCCAGTAGGCATGGACGCCCCTCCCGCTCGCGACCGTGGCCGACGGTGAGAGCGTGCCCAGCTCACGCAGCCGAGCCAGCGCCTCCCTCGCACCTTCCCCGGTCTTCCACCCGTCGAGGTCCACCCAGGCCACCGCGCCCGGCGCCGCCGCGTCGTTGCCCCCCGCGCCGGCACGCTGGCGGGGCAGCACCCCGTAGAAGGCGGATACCTCGACGCGAGCGCACCACGCGAGCACCTCCGGCATTCGCTCGATCGCCGCCTCGACCGGCAGCCAGCGACGGGCGCGGGCTTGCAGGGCCAACAGAGGCGAGCCCGACGGCGGCCGGGGCGTGAAGATGGGCCGCAGCTCGACCAGGCCCCCGTCGTCGTCCAGGGGCTCCCAGAGCGCCGCCAGCAGCGCGGCGGCCTCTTCGGGGCGGGTCGGGCTCACGCGGCCCCCTTCGCGGCGGCGTCGAGGTCACCGACCACCCCTTCGCAGACGTCCCAGGGGATCACGAAGCAGCGCACCTGCACGCCGCCGTCCAGCCTCACGGGCCGGGTCGGCCCACTCCGAGCGGTCCGAAGCCAGCCCCGGTCCGTCCAAGCGCGAATCACGCCGGGCACGTCGTAGCCGCGCCGCTCGAGGTAGTCCCGCGCCTCCCGCGCCACTGCGCTCCAGGCGGTGCCTTTGTCGAGCTTGCCGAGCCAGCCGGCCGACGGCGCCCCTTGATCGTCGCGCAGCTCGACCACCCGCGACGGGTTCGAGCCCAGCCAGCTCAACAGGTCGAGCAGCGCCGCACGCGGGCGGTCGGCTTCGGCTACGCCCCGGTGGATCGCCCGGTCGAGCACCGCCTCGCAGGCCGGCAGGTCGGGGCACGGCAGCGCAAGCCGTTGGGCCACCTCAGCCGCCAGCAGCAGCGCCGCTGCGAGGTCTGCCAGGCGGCTCCCTACGCCGCCGGAGGACCGGCCCGCCCAGGTGTCCGAGAGGGCCCGGTAGCGGTCCCGCAGGGTTCCCAGGTCGCTCTCTGAGGCCTCGACCAGCCACCGTGCCAGCCGTCGGCCGGCGTGCCCGTGGTGGGCGCCCAACGCCGCCACCAGAGCCCGCGTCACCCGCGCCCCCTCTGACGAGGTGGCCCCAAAGGGGAGATCGGTGATGGAGAGCACCCGCGCCCGTGTGCCGGCGTGCTCGGACGACGCGGTGACCGGGGCCTCCCCCGTGGAGAGGGCGACGAAGTGCCACCGCGCGGTCGCCCGCAGCCCGTCCGGCTTGCCGCGGTCCTTCCCGCGTCCGCTCGCCAACCGGTAGAGGATTCGGGACGGGTCACGGGCGCGAGAGCCGCCGGAGAGCTTCGTCTCGTCCAGCAGCAGGGGCAGGTTTCCGACCATCTGGGCGAGCCGCTCCACCGCCACTTCGGTCCCGTCCCAGGTGTGCAAGACCCCCCGCCCGTCGGCCGGGTCGCCCCAGCACGACGCCGCCAGGGCCATCGCGGTGGTCTTGCCGTGGGACGTCTCGCCGGAGAGGTCCACCACGAAGGACCGGCAGCCCACGACCCGCAGCAGGGGCGAGGCCAGCGCAGCCAGGTAGAGCACGCCGGGCACCGGGTAGTGGGCGAGCACCCCCTCGACGGCCGCGTGCCAGCCCTCCGGCGTGCCCCGTGGGCGCCAGCCTTGCAGGTGCTCCCCCGCGCCGTCCGCAGGGCACACCTCGACGCTCCCAGCGTCGGGCCCCAATGCGTCTGTGCCCACCACGAAGGCCCGCCGGTCCCCGTCGAGGTCTGCCCAGCCCATGCAGTTCAGCCGCACGCGCGGGGCCAGCAGCGCCGCGTTCTCGGCCTCGAGCCGGGAGAGGTAGCCCACCATCGCGCCGGCGTTCAAGCTGTCCACCGGGGCGCCGGCGCCAGCCAGGGTCACCAGCTCGCGGGCGTTGGCGATCGTGGTCCGCGGCACCGTGCGGCGCGTCTCGCGCTGGCCGGACGGCGACGGCCACGCGACGTCTACGAAGTGCTCGCCGGTCGCGGGGCTCACCGACGCACCGACGATGAACAGAGGGCGCTGGGCAATGGGGCGCAGCTCGTCATAGCCGGCGCCGGCCTCAACCACACAGAGCCGACCAGAGGTGTCCACGCGGAACCCACCGGGCAGCCGGTAGCCGTCCAGGTCACAGGGCGCGGCCTCCCCCATCTCTGAGGGCGCCGCGGCGTCGGCACGGCTCTCGGCCTCGAGCCGCCGGGCCTCCGACCGGGCGAGCCGCCGCATGTTCTCCGCACGGCCCTTGCAGCCATCCACGGCACCCACCAGCATGAGTAGACGCTCGGCCTCTGGCTGCAAGCGGGGGTCGGCCCACGCGGCGCCCAGCCCGTCTGTCCCGGCTTGCAGGTAGCCAGCGACCAGCGCCGCGCGGGCGGGTCGCTGTTCAGCCGCACGCAGACCCGAGAGCAGGGCCGCCAGCACCTCCAGGGCGTCAAGCGGTGCTGGGTCGAGGTCGAGCCCGGCGGCGTCTGCGGCGGCGCTGTACTCGGCTCTCAGAGAGGCGACTCTCCCGGCTTCGTCGGGGGCGCTCACTCTTCTCCCGCAGGGCCGTACTCGAGGCCGTCCTCGCCCAGGACGGGTCGGTCGGGGGCGTGCGGGTCGATCTTGATCGCGTGGTCTTTGGCACCCTTGAGTAGGTCCTTTCGCGATGCGAAGGCGGTGCACTTCTCCAGCGCGTCGTTCAGGGCCTCCATCTCGACACGGATCGCACGGAGAGAGAGGATCCAAGCGGGCTGGTCGTGGTCTTCGGGGGGGAGTTCATTCATGGGGGAGTCCAGGGTGAGGGGCGGGCCGAGCGTGGGGAGCAGGCACAGGGAGGCCCCACGGCCGTTGCCGTGTGTTGGAGAGAGGTGGCGCCGCCT
>JBDQIL010000113.1:0-8528 GCA_040264415.1 Myxococcota bacterium | reverse complement strand
GGCGCGGCGTCGGCCAAGGCCACCGAGAGCTACCTGGAGCTCAAGAACAGCGGGACCATCAAGTACTCTGAGCACCTCTCCACGGTCGCCGACCGCGAGGACCGCCAGGTCGCCATGAGCCGCAACGGCGAGATCTACGTCGTGGACGAGAAGGGTCGTGAGCGCGAGCGCTACGGCATCAACTATGGCGCTGTCGTCCTCGTGAAGGATGGCGAGCGCGTCGCGGCCAAGACCCGCATCGCCGAGTGGGACCCCTTCACCACGCCCATCATGGCCAACAGCAGCGGCAAGCTGCACTACGAAGACCTCGTGGACTCGAAGTCGGTGGCCCAGCAGACCGACGAGCTCACCGGCCGCAAGCGCATGGTGGTGATCGACTACAAGGACTCCGACCTCAAGCCCCGCCTGGTCGTGCGTGTCATGACCGCCAAAGGTGAGCAGGCCGTCGGTCGGTACTTCCTGCCTGTCGCCGCCAACATCCTCATGCCGGAAGGCGAGATGGTGCAGTCCGGCGATGTGCTCGCGAAGATCCCTCGTGAGACGACCAAGACCAAGGACATCACCGGTGGTCTCCCCCGGGTGGCGGAGCTGTTCGAGGCGCGCAAGCCGAAGGAGGTGGCGATCGTCACCGAGATCGATGGCGTGGTCTCATTCGGCAAGGACACCAAGGGCAAGCGCCGTGTGGTGGTCACGCCTGAGACGGGCGAGCCCCGCGAATACTTGATCCCGAAGGGCAAGAACATCATCGCCAACGAGGGCGACTACGTCCGCGCCGGTGATGCCCTGATGGACGGCGCTGTGAACCCGCACGACATCCTCAAGATCTCCGGCGAGACCGAGCTGGCTCGGTACCTGCTGGACGAAATTCAGGAGGTCTACCGGCTCCAGGGCGTCAAGATCAACGACAAGCACATCGAGGTCATCGTTCGCCAGATGCTTCGCCGCGTGAAGGTGAAGCAGGTCGGAGACACCGACTTCCTGGTGGACGAGCACGTGGAGAAGTGGAAGTTCGAAGGAGAGAACCGCCGGATTGAAGCCGGCGGTGGCCGCGCTGCGACCGCTGAGCCTCTGCTGCTCGGCATCACCAAGGCGAGCCTCTCCACCGACAGCTTCTTGTCTGCGGCCTCCTTCCAGGAGACCACCCGCGTGCTCACCGAAGCTTCGATCAACGGAAAGGTCGATCATCTCCGGGGTCTCAAGGAGAACATCCTCATGGGTCGCTTGATCCCTGCAGGAACGGGCTTCGCGGGATACCAGAAGCTGTCGATGAAGATCACCGGGGAAGACGATGGAATCGAACAGGCGGCACCCGCCTGAGTTGGTCAGTCCGATCCCTTCCCCTTGACACCGACCGGTGGCTTTCATAGTGGCCTCCGGTTCGGCGCTCCACCCTTCTCAGGGTCGGACGCCACTGTTTCAGAATCGTTCGTTCGAGGAATCCTCCATGCCGACCATCAACCAGCTCGTGCGTAAGGGCCGGAAGAAGACGCGTAGCAAGTCCGCGTCTCCGGCGCTGAAGGGCTGCCCCCAGAAGCGGGGCGTCTGCACGCGCGTCTACACCACCACGCCCAAGAAGCCGAACTCGGCTCTTCGCAAGGTAGCGCGTGTCCGTCTCACCAATGGGATGGAGGTCACCTCCTACATCCCTGGCGAGCGGCACAACCTGCAGGAGCACTCCACGGTCCTCATCCGTGGTGGTCGTGTGAAGGATCTTCCCGGCGTTCGCTACCACATCATCCGCGGCACCCTGGATACCCAGGGCGTCGAGGGGCGTCGCCAGGGCCGTTCGAAGTACGGCGCCAAGCGCCCCAAGGACCTCAAGAAGTAGGGAGACGGGATGCCGCGTCGTAGAGAAGTACCCAAGCGTGAAGTGTTTCCGGACCCCAAGTATGGGGACACGGACGTCACCAAGTTCATGAACATCGTGATGCGAGATGGCAAGAAGGCCGTCGCGGAGCAGATCGTGTACGGCGCCTTTGACGTCGTCCTCGAGCGCACCCGCGAAGAGCCCCTGGCCATCTTCCACCGCGCCCTCGAGAACTGCCAGCCGGCAGTCGAGGTGAAGAGCCGGCGTGTCGGTGGCGCGACCTACCAGGTGCCCGTCGAGGTGCACACCAGCCGCCGGATGGCTCTCGCCATGCGCTGGCTCGTGTCCTTCGCACGGAAGCGCCCTGGTCGCTCCATGCGCGACAAGCTCGCCAACGAGCTCATCGAAGCTGCTCACAGCCGTGGAAACGCGGTCAAGAAGCGCGATGATGTGCATCGTATGGCCGAAGCCAACAAGGCCTTCGCGCACTACCGCTGGTAGTCACCAGGCTGTCACCATCCTTTTTCGGATCACCGGGTGCGGACCCGGACCAAGCCGGATAGTCCGCCGGCTGAATCGCCTCTCCGCCTCCCTGGCGGAACCGACCCCTGAGCGTGTGGCTGTGGCGACCGCGATGCCGGGGGCGAGAACAAGTTGAACAAGTTGCACCAGACGGTGCACACCGCATGCCGGTGTCTTGGTCCCTTGACTCGCTCCCGCGCGCGATCGTCCCACTCGCCCAATGTCGGCTGAGAGGCGCTCAATCGACCCGACCCCAAGGGGGGCGGGCGCGTCATGGGAGACCAGTCATGGCCAAAGAAAAGTTCGATCGCTCGAAGCCGCACGTCAACATCGGCACCATCGGTCACGTTGACCATGGCAAGACGACGCTGACGGCAGCCATCACGATGACGCTGGCCGAGGCCGGTGGCGCAAAACTGATGAACTACGAGGACATCGACAAGGCGCCCGAGGAGAAGGCTCGGGGGATCACGATCAACACGTCGCACGTCGAGTACGAGACGGCCAACCGTCACTACGCGCACGTCGATTGCCCTGGTCACGCCGACTACATCAAGAACATGATCACGGGCGCGGCGCAGATGGACGGCGCGATCCTTGTGGTCTCGGCCTCCGACGGCCCGATGCCGCAGACCCGCGAGCACGTGCTGCTCGCGCGTCAGGTGTCTGTGCCCGCGATCGTCGTGTTCATGAACAAGGTGGACCAGCTCGACGACGAAGAGCTGCTCGACCTGGTGGAGATGGAGATCCGCGAGCTGCTCGCGGAGTACGAGTTCGACGACGAGTGCCCTGTGGTGCGCGGCTCCGCGCTGAAGGCGACGGAAGGCGACACGGGCCCGATCGGTCGTCAGGCCATCCATGAGCTGATGGCTGCGGTGGACGAGTACATCCCGACGCCCGAGCGTGCCGTGGACAAGCCGTTCCTGATGCCGGTCGAGGACATCTTCACGATCACGGGTCGTGGGACGGTCGCGACGGGTCGCATCGAGCGCGGCATCGTGAACGTGGGCGAAGCGATCGAGATCGTGGGCATCCGCGACACGCGCACCTCGACGGTGACGGGTGTTGAGATGTTCCGGAAGCTGCTCGACCGCGGCGAGGCTGGCGACAACGCTGGCATCCTGCTGCGGGGCGTGAAGCGTGACGAGATCGAGCGCGGCCAGGTCCTGGCCAAGCCGAAGTCGATCACGCCGCACCAGAGCTTCCGCTGCTCGGCCTACATCCTGAAGAAGGACGAGGGCGGCCGTCACAAGCCGTTCTTCAACGGCTACCGCCCGCAGTTCTACTTCCGTACGACCGACGTGACCGGCTCCATCAAGCTGCCCGAGGGCACGGAGATGGTGATGCCGGGTGACAACATCGAGATGGAGGTCGAGCTGATCACCCCCATCGCGATGGAGAAGGAGCTGCGCTTCGCCATCCGTGAGGGTGGTCGGACCGTCGGCGCCGGCATCGTCGTCGAAATCAACGACTGAATGAGCCCCGTCGGGTGAGGGTGCATTCGTGCCCTCGCTTTGCGGAACGAGACAGCCGAAGGGATGGCGGCCTCCGCCATCCCTTCATGCGACTGGAGAGATCCTCCGCTTGCCATGGCCCTACCTATAGGGTAGGTGCCCCGGCGCCCTGACACCTTCGCGTGTCAGGCGGGACTTGTCATGCAGAACCAACGATTCATCCTCCTGAGCTTTCTCGGCGCCGCTGTCCTTCTCGGGATGTCGGTCCAGGGGTTGGCGATCCCGTTGCTCGCGCGCCTTGAAGTCCCTGACCCCCAGCTCCTCGGGCTGCTCAATGCCACGACCCTCGCGGGCCTCGTGGTTGGGGTGCTCACCTTCCTCCTGCTCAACCGAAACCGGGCCGCCGTTGCGTTCACCAACGAGGTCATCGATGAGCTCCGGAAGGTCCATTGGCCAGACAAGCAGGAGACCCTTCGGTCCACCCTGGTCGTGGTCGTCTTCACCTTTGTCGTCGCGGGTGCGCTCGCTGCCTATGACTATGTCTGGGCGCAGGTGACGGAGATGTTCCTGTTCACAGAGGGCTGAGCTTCGCTCGCCCCGTCTCCCTCTCCGCTCGCACAACGCGCGCTATCCCAGCCAGGAGCACCACAGCCATGCAGTGGTATGTCGTCCACACCTACTCCGGGTACGAGAACAAGGCGAAGCTCGCCTTGGAAGATGCGATCCGTCGCTACAACGTGGGGGATCGCTTCGGAGAAGTGCTGGTCCCCACCGAGCAGGTCGTAGAGGTCAAGGACGGTCAGAAGCGCACGACGACCCGAAAGGTCTTCCCCGGCTACATGTTCGTCCAGATGCAGGTGGACAACGAGACGTGGCACGTCGTCACCTCCACCCCCAAGGTCACCGGGTTCCTCGGTGGCAGTCGCAACCCGCCTCCGATGCCGGAGAGCGAGGTCATGCGCATCACCAACCAGATGTCTGAAGAGGAAGAGGGCAAGCCGAAGCCGGTCGTGCACTTCGAGCGTGGCGAAGAGGTCCGTATCATCGACGGTCCGTTCGCCACGATGAAGGGCAAGGTCGAAGAGGTCAACCAGACCCGCGCCAAGCTGCGCGTGCTCGTCAGCATCTTCGGTCGTCCCACTTCGGTCGAGCTCGACTACACCCAGGTCGAGCGCCTCGGCTAAGCCCGCACCCCCCGCACCACGCGGCAGGAGCACACGAAAATGGCCAAGAAAGTAGTCAACCAGATCAAGCTGCAGATCACCGCCGGCCGCGCCAACCCGGCGCCTCCGATCGGCCCGGCGCTCGGCGCCGCGGGTGTCAACATCCCGATGTTCTGCAAGGAGTTCAACGCCCGCACGCAGCCCCAGGCTGCCGAAGGCTTGACCATCCCGACTGTGATCACGGTCTTCTCCGACCGCACCTTCTCCTTCGAGTTGAAGACGCCCCCCGCGGCCGTCCTGCTCATGAAGGCTGCCAAGATCGCGAAGGGCTCTGGTGAGCCCAACAAGAACAAGGTCGGCACGGTGACCGCGGCGCAGATCGCCGAGATCGCCGAGCAGAAGATGCCCGACCTGAACACGACCAGCCTCGAGTCCGCGAAGCGGACCATCGCCGGGACCGCCCGGTCGATGGGCCTCAACGTCGACTGAACACCCCCCCCCAACAACCCTCACGGCTTCGCACAGGGGAGGGTGGCTTCGGCCCCCCGCAGACCCTACGAAGCAGGCCGCCCACGCGCGTCCGAGGAGCACAACCCATGCCCAGAACTGGCAAACGGTATCGGGAGGCCCGCCAAAAGGTGGACCCCGAGAACCGCTACGCCCTGAGCGAAGCCGTCGCCTTGCTGAAGGAAACGGCCGGCGCCAAGTTCGACGAGAGCGTCGATTTGGCCGTCAAGCTCGGGGTCAACCCCCGCCACGCAGACCAGATGGTCCGCGGCGCGGTCAGCCTGCCCCACGGCACCGGCAAGGACGTCCGCGTCCTCGTCTTCGCCCAGGGCGAGGCCGCCCGGGCCGCCGAAGAGGCCGGCGCTGATTTCGTCGGCTCCGACGATCTGGTCAACAAGATCCAGAACGAGAACTGGACGGACTTCGACAAGGTCGTCGCGACCCGTGACATGATGGGCAAGGTCGGCCGCCTCGGCCGGGTCCTTGGTCCTCGCGGGCTCATGCCGAATCCCAAGGTCGGCACCGTCGTGGCTCCCGAAGACGTCGGCGCGACCGTCGGCGACCTGAAGCGCGGCAAGATCGACTTCCGAGTCGAGAAGGCCGGCATCATCCACGCCTCTGTGGGCAAGGCCTCGATGGACGCGGCCAAGCTCGAGGCCAACATCGCCACCCTCATCGGCACGCTGATGCGGATGAAGCCGGCCAGTGCAAAGGGGCAGTACATGCGTAGCGTCTCGCTGTCCTCGACCATGGGCCCGGGCATTCGCGTGGACATCTCGGACGCCCAGCGGGCGGCCGAGGGCCGATAGGAGGCACGATGAACCGCGAACAGAAAGTCGAGCTCGTTGACGAGCTGAGCCAGCGCCTCCAGAACACCCCCCTCGTGGTCCTTACAGATTACCGGGGCGTGGACGTGGCCGACATCAACCAGTTCCGCCGGGCTCTCGAAGCCCAGGGCATCGAGTACCGGGTGATCAAGAACACCCTGGGTCGGCGCGCCGTAGAAGGCACGGAGCTGAAGGATCTCGCTGAGCACATGACCGGCATGACCGGTTGGGTGCTCTCCGGCGAAGACCCGATCGCCACGGCCAAGGTGCTTCGCGACGCCACCAAGGATCTGAACAAGAAGGAGAAGCTGCTGCTCAAGGCAGGCTTCTTCGATGGTCAGACCCTGGACGGAGCTGAAGTCAAGAAGGTCGCCGACCTCCCGAGCCGCGAAGAGCTCCTCGCTCTGCTGCTCCGCACCCTTCAGGAAGGTCCGCGCCAGATCCTCGGAGTCATCCGGGGTCCGGCACGCGATCTGCTCTACCTGCTCAAGAACTACGAGACCAAGCTGGAAGAGGGCGCGGGCGCCGAGTAGCCCCGTTCGCTTCCCAGACACGGCCCGGGGCGTCCCGGTGCCGCTTGTCTACCCAGAATCCCCCCCAATTTCTGCTGGAAGGAGAATCCCATGTCCGTTTCCCAGGACCAGGTCGTCGATTTCATCAAGAACCTTCGCCTCGCCGAGGTCAAGGCCCTCATCGAGGTCCTCGAGGAGGAGCTCGGTGTCGAGGCCTCTGCCCCCGTGATGATGGGCGGCCCGATCGCCGGCGGTCCCGCCGCTGAGGCCGAAGAGGAGAAGACCGAGTTCGACGTGATCCTCACCGAGTTCGGTGCCAAGAAGATCGGCGTCATCAAGGTCGTCCGCGCCCTCACCGGCCTCGGCCTCAAGGACGCCAAGACCATGGTCGAGTCCGCGGGCGCCGACTGCAAGGTGAAGGAAGGCATCCCGAAGGAGGAGGCCGAGGACGTCAAGAAGCAGCTCGAGGAAGCTGGCGCCAAGGTGGAGATCAAGTAGATCTCTCCGGCGGGGGGCGCTTCGCCCCCCGCCACCTCGCCATGCGCCTGCCTGGCGCGTGGTGAACTTGAATCATCCGGGGTCGGTCCTCGCCCTCCCCGTCCCGCCAATGTGTTCTCATCACGAGGCCATTGGTTGTTCCATCCGCTCGGCTCTTTCGAGCGGAATTCGGAGCCTCTAGTCCACATGATGGCCGCCGCGATGGTCGCCAGGCGCAGCCCGGTCGGTTTTTTCCGATGGGCTGTGGACGCACAGCTGTGCCCGACGCCCACGATGCGTCGCCTGTTGCGATTCGGCGGCCGCCTGTCCCCCCGGTCCCGCGCCGCCGCCCAGCGGCCGGAAGCGCCCAGGAGCCTGTGATGCCCGATCTGTTGGCCAACAACTACCGCTTCCGCCGTACGTTCGCCAAGACGCTTCCGGCGATTGAAGTCCACAACCTCATCTCCATTCAGCGGGAGAGCTACGAGAAGTTCCTCCAGACTGGGGTGAGCGCGGGTGACCGCGACAACGCCGGGCTGCAGGCGGTCTTCAAGAGCGTCTTCCCGATCCAGGACTTCTCAAACCGAGCGTCCCTCCAGTTCGTCTCGTACGACCTTGAGATCCCGAAGTACGACGTCGAAGAGTGCCGTGAGCGCGGCATGACCTTCTCGGCTCCCCTCAAGGTCACCGTGCGCCTGGTGGTCTGGGATGTGGACACCGAGACGGAATCCCGCACCGTCTCCAACATCAAGGAGCAGGAGGTCTACTTCGGTGAGATCCCGCTCATGACGTTGCACGGGACCTTCATCGTCAACGGCACCGAGCGGGTGGTCGTCAGCCAGCTGCATCGGTCGCCGGGCATCTTCTTCGACGCTGGCAAGTCGAAGACGGGCAGCTCGTCGAAGACCATCTTCTCCGCTCGCATCATCCCCAACCGGGGGTCCTGGATCGACTTCGAGTTCGATCCCAAGGACATCCTCTACGTGCGGATCGACCGTCGGCGCAAGCTGCCGGCGACCGTTCTGCTCCGCGCGCTCGGGTACTCCACCGAAGAGCTGTTGAACCACTTCTACCAGAAGGAGAAGTTCATCCTCGGCGTCGAAGGCGTCGTGACGAAGGAGACCACCGAGGACCTCCTGCGCATCCAGCAGGCCTCCGTGGACGTGGTGGACGCCGATGGCGTGGTGGTCTGCCGCGCAGGCAAGAAGTTCCTCAAGCCGTCCATCCGCAAGATGCTCAAGAGCGGCATGCTCCAGGAG
>JBDQIL010000112.1:0-8589 GCA_040264415.1 Myxococcota bacterium | reverse complement strand
GGGGCGGGCGCTCAGCGCGCGGCGACGGCGCCCGGGGCGCCCGTCTTGTACTTCTCTTCGAGCTCGCGCCGCTTGTCGGCGAGCTTGCGGGCCAGCTCGGCGCGGGCGGCGGCTTGATCGCGCAGCTGCTCCTCGACCAGCTTGAGCTTGTAGCTGTAGGTCTTGACCCGGATGGCGATCGAGCCGCCGGGCTTGTTGGCGTCGATGTCGTGCAGCGCCGAGAACGGCGCCTTGGCGGTCTTCATCATGTTGTCGACGATGCCGTAGGTGGGCGCGTCGTTGCCGCACTTGAAGCTGGAGAGGTCGAGCACGGCGATGTGCGGGTGACGCGCCGCGAAGCGGGCCGCCCAGACCTTCTGCACCGAGTTGGCCGAGTAGTTCTCGGGCCAGACGTCGTTGATGTCGAGGGGGGCGGCGTCGCCCATGAACCGCCGCAGCCACTTCGGGTCTTTCGGGATGCTGCGCATCGAGAGGATGGGGTAGCCGAGCACCTGGAACTCGTCGGGGATGCCGTGGTTCAGGCCGGGGTCGTTGTGGTAGGGCCGGCCGAGCACCAGGATGGCCACCTTGCCCTCGCGCTCCACCTCTTCGAGGATCTCCTTGCCGCGGCGCTGCAGGATGCGATCGTACTCTTCGAGGGCGGCGTAGCCCTGGTCGACGGCCCAGTCCGACTCGTCCTCGGTGACCCCGAGGCGGGGCCCCCACACCTCGAACAGCCGCCGCTTGAGCAGGTTCTTCTCGGTGAAGGTGACCGCGTCGTCGATGTACTCGATGCCCACCTCACCAAAGAAGTCCTTCTCTTTGGTGAACGCGGCCTTCACCACGTTGGGGCTGCCCGCCACGATGGGGCACGAGGCCGTGTCCATCGTGTTCTCGACCCACGTCGGGATGTGGGTGATGCACGGGTAGTAGATGTAGTCGAGGGGCCCGCGGCGCCGCTTCTCGTCGGTGTGGGCGTGGAAGAGCAGCTCGTGGATGTGGGCCTGGATGACCTTCGAGGGGTAGCAGGGGTCGATGCTGCCGTAGCGCCCGCCCTCGGCCCACAGCTCCTCCGAGGTGTACGGCGACCAGATCAGGTTCTGCTTCGGCAGGCCCAGGGTCTCGAAGTAGGTGCGGAAGAACGGGCCCATGCTGTAGAGGTTGAGCACCCGCGGCATGCCGATCTTGACGTCGGAGAGGTCGACGTGGCTGCGCTGGAAGCCCCGGTTGAGCACCCGCCGGGCCACCCGGAAGAAGCGCTTGCGGCGCACCTCGACGTCGCGCTTCGAGGTGCCGGCGGCGGGCAGCGGGGCGAAGTCGTAGAAGTGCTTGAACGCCAGCTTCGACTCTTCGTCCACCATGTTGGGGAAGCGCTTGCGCAGGGCGTTGCGCTCCTTGGCGAGCACCTTGAGCGCGTCCTTGCTCTCGACCGTGCCCTTCTCACACGAGAAGCCCGAGATGTAGCGGCTGGTGCGGCCGTCGGGGGTCTCGGTGTCGATGAAGGTGCGGCTGCACTCGTTGGGGCAGAAGTGGCAGACCGTCTCCTCGTCGTTCTTGGTGGTGTAGGTGAGGTCGATGGTCTGGTCGAGGCCGATGAAGCTGCTCTCGCCCCGGCGGCGGACCACCCGGCGGGTCTCCATGGCCGCGCCGATGGCGCCCGCCTCGCCGCAGTGGGGGTGCACCACCACCCGAGCGTTGGGCACGCGCTTCTTGATGTAGTCGACCTGCGCTTTGACGGCGGCGAGGTTGCGCTGCGTGCCGCCCTGCAGCACGAACACCTCGCCGAACTCGGCGAGGCGCGGCACCTGCACCACGTACTGCCACACGTTCTTGGGCAACACCTGGGCGAGGCCGCTGAGCATCTCGGGAGCAGAGAAGCCCTCCTTCTGGAAGTTCACGCGGTCGGCGTCGAGGAAGACCGCGCAGCCGTAGCTGAACTTGGGCGACAGCCCGGCCGAGAAGGCGGTGTCGGCGTAGTCGTGCAGGTGCACGCCGAACTGGTCGGCCATGGCCTGCAGCAGCATGCCGTTGCCGGCCGAGCACTGGTTCGACAGCTTGAAGTCGCGCACGTCGCGGCTGCCCTGCTTGTTCTCGGTCAAGAACAGCACCTTGATGTCTTGGCCGCCGATGTCGCAGACCACGTCGGCGTCGGGCACATACCGAATGGCCGACATCATGTGGGCGACCGTCTCGACGATGTTGACGTCGGCCTTGACCGACTCTTCGAGCACGTTGGCGGCGTAGCCGGTGGCGCCGAAGCCCTTGACCTCGAGGGTGGCGCCCTGATCGTACACATAGGCCTTGATCTGCGCCAGGATGTCCTTCGTGTCCTGGATGGGGTTGCCCTTCGACAAGGTGTAGGCCTTGTAGAGCACCTCGCCGGTCTCGTAGTCGGCGAGCACGGCCTTGGAGCTGGTCGATCCGCCGTCGAGGCCGATGATGCCCTGCACCACCTGGCCCGCCTCGAAGGTGGCCGCCGTGAAGTCCGGGATGCGGTACTCCTCGCGGAAGGCGTCGAGCTCGCCTTGGGTCTTGACGAGGGGGCCGGCGGCCGACTGGGCGAGCTGGGCGCCGCGGCCGTGCGTGATGTAGTGCTTGAGGCCGTCGAGGCCGGTGTACTTGCCGGCGTCGGGCTTGCCGTTGGCGTCGGCCAGGCCGAAGACGACCGCACCAAACGCGGCGTAGTACTGCGCGTTCTCGGGCGTGTAGATCAGCTCCTCGATGGGCACGTCTTTCGGGTAGTCGTAGCCGCGGCTGTCCCAGGTCTCGGGGATGCGCTTGCGCCAGCACTCCACCAAGAAGGGCAGGTAGGTGTTGGGGCCGCCCAGCAGCAGCACGTTGTGGCGCAGGGTGTTGCCGCGCGTGAGGACCGAGAGGTTCTGGTGGACGATGGCGTCGGCCAGCGAGTTCATGATCTCGAGGCCGGGGATGCCCGACTTCACCAGGTTGACGATGTCGGTCTCGGCGAAGACCCCGCACTTGGCGGCCACGTGGTGGAGCTTTCGGTCGTCGAAGACGATCTTGGCGACCTCGGCCGCCGGCATGCCCACCTTGATCATGCACTTGTCGATGGTGGCGCCGGTGCCGCTCGCGCATTTGTCGTTCATGCTGGTGAGCGCGTTCTTCTCACCGGTCTCGTCGCCGGCCTCGTCCACCTGCTGGCGGAACATGATGATCTTGGCGTCTTGACCGCCCAGCTCGATGACCGACCCCACGTCGGGGTGCAGCTCTTCGACCGCGAGGGTGACGGCGTTGACCTCTTGCACGAAGCGCGCGCCCGTGGGCTTGCAGAGCGGCCCCGACCCCGAACCGGTCATGAACATCTGGATGTTCTTGGCCTTCGGGAAGTGGTGACCGATGCGCACCAGGAACTCGAGCACCATCTCGGGCTGGCGGGTCTCGTGGCGCTTGTAGTCGGACCACAGGATCTCGTGGGTGTCGGGGTCGCACACGACCGCCTTCACGGTGGTGGAGCCGATGTCGACGCCGATGGCCACGGTGGTCGCGTCGGACGTCTGGGCGTCGATCAGCTGGGCTGCGATCTCTGCTTCGATCTGCTCGGGCGTGAGCTCGGCCAGCTCTTCAGCCCCCAGCTCGCTCGAGGTCGAGGTGGAGTGCGCGTCTTCGGTGGGGTGATCTTCGGCCATGGCCGACGCTCCCGAGTCGTGACTGACATGTCAGTCTAGTGGATTGGGGGGAGGGTATCTCGCGCGGCCGGTGAGGGGAAGGTCTCGTTTTCCTTCGGACGGGGTGGATGCACTTCGTGACGGGCGCAGGCCTCGCGGTCGGGGGAGGGCGCGGCTACGGTGGCGGGGCACCCGCTGCGGAGGCCGCTTGTCGCCCCCAATCGCCCGGCCCTCCTTCCCTCTCTCCGCGCCTGTCGCCCTCTTGATCTTGGCGTCCTGCGCCGGAAAGGAAGACGGAGACGGCCCCGCCGAGGCCCCCGCTGACCCCGGCGTGGTCGCGGTCGAGTCGCTCGACGGCGCGGTGTGGGCGGTGGCCAACCTCGACGACGACGACGAAGACGGCACCGTCGACCTCGGCCTGCGCGCCGACGACGACGAGCTGGTTCCTCTGGGCTTCGCCGAGGGCGACTTCGACAGCCTCACCGACGGCCGGGCGCTCACCCTCACCCTCTCCGACGCGGGGGGCCACTTCCGAGTCTGGGCCGACGGCGCGGTGCTGCTCGGCGGCCCCGACGGCGAGACCACCGCCACCCTCGACGCCGAGGTCGATCCCGAGACGCTCCGGGTCGAGGTGGGCGACTTCGCGGTCGAGGCGGCCCTCGACCTGTCGCTGCTGGGAGACGACGGCGAGCCCCTGCTCGAGCGCGGGCTGTCGCTGCACGGCGCCCCGCTCATCTTGAACCACCACCTGCAAGACGCCGTCGAGATCGCGGCCATCGAGTTCGCCTACCCGGGGTGGGGCACCAACGACCCCATGCTCGACGACATCGAAGACGTGGTGGACGACGGCCTCCTCCGCCCCGACGGGCGGCCCTACCAGTACGACGTCTGGGTGCAAGACGAGATGGAGTTCGGCACGGCCAGCGTGCCCGGTCACCGCATCGACGTGGTCATCGACTCGATCCGCACGGGCAGCGACCGCAACCTCGACGCCTACGCCGAAGACTGGTACCTCGGGCCCGACGAGGCGGTGGGCACCTGGGGCTCGGGGCGGCCGTCCAGCCAGGACAGCTTCGGCAACCTCGAGGTCACCCCGCCCATGACCATCGACGGCGTCGACTATCCCTTCGGCCGCGTCTACTACGGCGACGGTGGGGGCTACCAGGCGATGAACGGCGAGATGCAGGAGTTCCTGACCCGGCAGGCCGTTCAGGCGCCCTTCGTCCTCGACATCGGCTGGCTCTGTGTGGGGCACGTAGACGAGTTCGTGACCTTCCTGCCCGACCCGTCTGCCCCCCGTGGCTTCCGGCTCTACGTCGCCGACACCACCCTGGGCCTCGCGCTCATCGACAGCCTCGACCCCTCGACCAGCGTCCCGATGTACCGCGACCATGGCTACGGCACCGTGGGCGACATGGTCGAAGACGCCGCCATGCGGGCCTGGAACGAAGACCTCCAGCTCGACGAGATCGAACCCAACATCGAGACCCTCGAGCGCGAGCTGTCGCTCGAGTCGGGCGAGCTGGTGCGGGTGCCGGCGCTGTTCGAGCGCAGCAGCGAGTGCGGCGGCACCGCGCTCGCGCTCATCCCGGCCACCGTCAACCTCGCGGCCTGGACCGAAGGCGGCGGCGCCGGCGGGCACCTCTTCTTGCCGGATCCCTTCCTGCGCGAGCGCGTGAGCGATCTCGACAGCGACCCGGTCATCGCCGCGGTCGAGGAGCTCCTCCCGCCGTCCACCACCCCGCATTGGGTGGACGACTGGGACGTCTACCACCTGGCCTGGGGCGAGGTGCACTGTGGCACCAACGTGCGGCGTGAGCAGCCGCTCGATTGGTGGACCGAGGCCGCTCACCTGGTCGAGGAGACCCCATGATCGCCGCACTCGCTGGCCTCTTCTTGTCGGCGGCCCTCGCGGCGCCGGGCGACCTCCGCGCCGAGCTCGACGCCCTCGAGGGCGCCTCGGACGCCGCGCTGCAGGCGCAGGCCGCTGGGCCCTGGCGCGAGGCGCTGCTCGCCCAGGCCGGGCTCGCCGAGCGACACCACACCGGCCTCACCGTCCTCGCGGCGAACCTGACGCCGGTGCGCACCCGAAAGGGCACGCCCCGCTTTGTCGACGAGGCGCTCACCGAGCCTGGCTTGGCGCCGCTGCTGCTGGTCCGCCTCGTCGAGGCCGGCGACCCGGCCGATGTGCGGGTGGCGCTGGTGGACGCCGCCCGTCGCGCGCAGGCCGACCCCGCCCTGGTGGCGGGCCTCATCGGGGTCGAGGAAGACCCGGCGGTGCGGCGCATGCTGGTCGAAGTGCTCTCGGGCGCGCCCACCGCGGTCGCGGGCCCGGCGCTGGTGCGCGCGTCCACCGACCCCAGCCCCGAGGTCCGCGCGGGCGCGGCGCGGGCGATCGGCGCCCACCCCGACGGTGCGTCGCTCGGCGCGCCGCTCCTCGCGCTGCTCACCGATCCCGAGGCCGCCGTGCGGACCGAGGCCTGTCGGGCGTCGGGCTGGCTGGGAATCGCAGAGGCGTGGGCGCTGTTGACGGCCCGCGTGGCCGATCCCGACCCCACGGTGCGCCTCCGGGCCATCCGCGCGCTTCAGCGCATCGACCCCGCCGGCGCCGCCCAACACCCCGCCGTGATGGGCGCGGTGGGCGACCCCGACGCCAAGGTGGCGCGCGCGGCCCGGCAGGTCACCGCCGGCTGATCACGGCGACTCGCGCGTGAAGATGGCGGCGTCGCCCGAGGAGAGCGTGACCGACGTGACCCGGGCGCCCGAGGCGTCGAGGTAGGCGTCTCCCAGGTCGACCGTGATGGGGTCGCCGGCTGTGGGGTGGACCGCCACCACGCCCCGCTCGTAGCGGCGCCGCCAGCCGTCGCCGAGGTCGCGGGCCGGCTCGGTGGGGCGCCCCAGGTCGTCGCCCCAGCCAGAGCCGTAGGGGTCGCCGTCGCGGCTCGCGTCGAGGTAGCCCCAGTGGCTGTCGCTCTCGCCGTCCCAGGCCAGCAGCCACGCCGCCCGCCCGTACCGCTGGCCGGCCGCGACGCCTTCGGCGCCCGGCCCGAGCGTGAGCGCGAGGTAGCCCACCCCCGCAGACTGGGCGGCCACCATGGTGTCGAGGGTGGCGGCCCACATGTCGCCGGTGAAGTTCTCGGAGTCGTCCCACCGCATCCAGTACTCGCGCAGCCAGTGGGTCACGCCCGGCAGCATGCGGTGGGCCTGGTCGCGCATCGTGTCGTCCCACGGGTTCATGGCGATGTTGGGCGCCACCGACAGCCCCTCGGCCTGCAGCGCGGGGCCCACCGCGAGCATGAAGTCGACGACGGCCTCCCCGTAGGCCGCATCGGTCTCGTACTCGGCGATCGGGGTGCCGCGCGAGCCCAGGCAGTGGCCGGGGAAGGTGTTGACGTCATCCATCATCACGCCGTCGAAGCCATCTCGCAGCAGGCGCTCTCGGACGGTCGCGAGCCAAGCCTGCTGGTAGTCGGGGTGGCCCACGTGGGCAGCCGCAACCTCGGGGTAGTCGCAGTAGAAGAGGCGCTCGCCGTCGGCGTCGTGGAGAAACCACGCCTCGTCGGCTTGGTCGATTCGGAGCCCGGTGGAGGCGTGGTCGCCGCCGTCTGCTCGCATCCCGCCGACCTTCTGGTAGGCCAGCACGGCGGCGTGGGGGTTGGCGGCGCGCACGTCGGGCAGCAGCGAGAACATGGACTCTTGAAGCACGATGACCCCGTACTGACCCGCGCCAGCGCCCATGGGTACGTCGCGGGCGTCCCAGCTCTGCGCCAGGAGCAGGCCGCGGGGGGCCGCCGCCTCGGGTTCGGGCGGTTCGCTGCCCCCGTCCTCGCCGTCCTCGCCGTCCTCGCCGTCCTCGCCATCATCGCCGTCATCGCGATCGTCGCCGTCATCGCCGCCCGCCCGGTCGGCGGTGTCGGACCCGTGGGTCGGGTGAGTGAGCGGGCTGGCCGAGGCCTGCGGCCCATCGGGGGGGGCGCAGGCCGCGACGAGCGCCGCGGCGAGGAGCGGTGGCAGGCGGATCGGATCCTCCGGGCTGGGTCATCCTGTCATCCATCCTGCGCCAGGTCCAGTCTCGGATTGTCGATGGACGGGTCGCCCCCACCGGGGCGTGGGGGCGCGTTACGCCCCGCCGATGCCCCGCGCCCGCCCCATGGACCCCGACGTACGCCGCCGCCACCTCGTGGCCGTGGCTCGCCGCGTCTTCGCCGAGCGCGGCTACCACGGCACCGCCGTCTCCGACCTCATCCGTGAGGCTGGGGTCGCCCGCGGCACCTTCTACAACTACTTCGAGAGCAAGCGCGCCATCTTCCAAGAGGTGCTGGTGGAGCTCGCCGGTGAGCTGACAGACGCCGCGCTGCCCATCGACGTCACCGCTCCCATCGCGCCCCAGGTGGCCGAGAACTTCGCCCGGGTCATCCGCGCCGCGATGGCGCCGGACGCCTCTCGCCTGCTGTTCACCGACGCGGTCGGCATCGACGACGAGGCCGACACCGCGCTGCGCTCCTTCTACGACGAGGCGACGGGCCGCATCCAAGACGCCCTCGAGCGCGGCCAGCGCCTGGGCATCGTTCGCGACGCCAACGCTCGTCTGCTGGCCGAGATTCTCGTGGGGATGGTCAAGGGGCCGGTGCTGCTCGCGGCCCTGCGTGGCGAGGCCCTCGACGCCGCCGCGGTCGTAGAAGAGGTGCTCAAGTTGCTGGCCGTCGGGGTGTTGCGGGTGGAGCCGGCGTCGACCTGAGCGCCGACCGGTTCGACGAGAACACAGGCGAGGGTTGGGAAGTGCGCGGATCCTGTGACGGTGCATGCCAGATGCGGGTGCACCTCGTTAGGGTGCCGTCCTTCTTGCCTCCCAACGGCGTGTCTACGCCCCGACTCCGCTGGAGCCCTCATGATTCGTTCGATCCTCCTGGTGCCCGCCCGCGCGCTCGCGGTCGCCTGCGGCGGGGGCCGCCCCCCCCCCGGCCCCCCCGGGGGCCGGGGCGCC
>JBDQIL010000111.1:0-8592 GCA_040264415.1 Myxococcota bacterium | reverse complement strand
GGTTCTGGGTCGGAAGGCAAGAAGGTGTATTTCCACACCTTCGGCTGCCAGATGAACGTCTACGACACCGGCAAGATGCGCGCCCTGCTGGCCAAGGACGGCTTCGAGCCGACCGACCAGCTGGACGACGCCGACCTGGTCATCGTCAACACCTGCTCCATCCGAGACAAGGCCGAGCAGAAGCTGCACTCGTTCTTGGGTGAGGCCTTCGCCGTGAAGCGCCGGTCCGACCGCGCGGTGACCGTCGCCGTGGCGGGCTGCGTGGCGCAGCAGGAGGGCCAGAAGCTGCTCGATCGCTACCGTGACCTCGACCTGGTGTTCGGGCCGGACGCGGTGCCCAAGATCGTGAGCATGGTGCAGGCCGCCGAGCGCGACCCGGTCCTCGACACCCGCTTCCTCGACGCCGACGACTACGTCTTCAGCACCGAGCTCGACCCCGCGGCCGATCAGCGGGTGGGCGCCTTCGTCACCATCCAGAAGGGCTGCGACAACAAGTGCACCTTCTGCATCGTTCCGAGCACGCGGGGCCCCGAGCTCTCGCGCTCGTCGGCCGAGATCCTCGACGAGGTGCGCGGCCTCACCGCCCGGGGCGTGCGCGAGATCACGCTCATCGGCCAGAACGTCAACTCCTACGGCCTGAAGGTCGCGGGCGAGAAGACCTTCGCGCAGCTGCTCTACGGGGTGGCGGCGGTGCCCGGGGTCGAGCGCATCCGGTACACGACCAGCCACCCCCGCGACATGGGCCCCGACGTGGTGCAGGCCTACCGCGACCTCCCCCAGCTCACGAGTCACCTGCACCTGCCGGTCCAGTCGGGCTCCGACGCGATGCTCAAGCGCATGAAGCGCTTCTACACGCGCGAGCGGTACCTGCGGCTGGTCGATGACCTGCGCGAGGCCCGCCCCGACCTCGCGCTCACCACCGACATCATCGTGGGCTTCCCTGGTGAGACCGACGCCGACTTCGATGACACCATGTCGCTGCTCGACGCGGTGGGCTACCACGGCGCCTTCTCGTTCAAGTTCTCGCCGCGGCCCGGCACGCCCGCCCTGCGGCTGATCGAGCGCGACCTCGAGGTGCCCGCCGACGTGGCCCAGGAGCGCCTCGTGGTCTACCAGCGGCGCCAGCGCGAGCTGTCTCTCGCGGCCAACCAGGCCCTCGAGGGCACCGTGCAGACCGTGCTGGTCGAGGGCCCGTCTCGCCATGACGAGGGGGTCATCTGTGGCCGCACCTCCACCTTCAAGATGATCAATTTTCCGGGCTCGGTGGAGCAGACCGGCTCCCTCGCGCAGGTGCGGGTGATCCGCGCCTTCACCAACTCGCTGCGGGGCGAGCCGGTGGCTCCCACGGGCGCGGTCGCTTGACCCGACCGAGAACGCCGCCCCCACCTCCCGATCTCGAGCCGCTCCGCCCCGGCCGCCTGCTGCTGCAGTTCGCGGTGGGCGTGGGCGCGTTCTGTGGGCTGATGGCGGCGGTGGGCGCGCTCTACCGAGACGAGCTGAAGGCATTCAGCGGCGCGCTGGTCGAGACCTTCGGCGGGCCAGGGGTGGCTGGGGCCTGGCTCGTGCTCGACTTCTTCCCTGGCCCCGTGTTGCCCCAAGACCTCTTCACGGCCTTCGCGCTGCTCGGCGGCATGGGCTTCTGGGAGACGGCGGCGTGGGCGTCGCTGGGCAGCCTGTCGGGCGCGAGCCTGGGCTGGCTCGCGGCCCGTCGGCTGGCCCGACACCCCGCATACCTGTGGAGCATCCAGCGTGGCGCTGCGCGGCGGGTGTACCACCTCGTCGAGCGAAACCGCGCGCTCACGCTGGCGGTCGGCGCCATCTCGCCGCTGCCGTTCTCGGTCGCCGTGTGGGCCTGCACGGCCACGGGCATCCGCTATCGACAGCTGCTGCTGCTGAGCCTGCTTCGCCCAGTCCGAATCATCTTCTACATGTGGCTCATGGAGATCGGCGCCATCAACGCGCTGGCGTGATGGGCCGGCTCCGGGACGCCCTCAGAGCTGGTAGCCGACGGTCTTCTTGAAGAGAGCCTCGGATCCGCTCAGCGTCTGCTTGCTCACCGAGACCACCACGGCGCCCTTGGCGTCGAGGACGGGCACCTGGGACTTGATCCAGGTGATGGTGGGGGCCAGGTCGGCGAGGCCCGCCTTGGTGACCAGGTGCCGCGCCTCTCCCACCTTCTTGCCCTTGACGGTGAATTCGGCCACGAGCCAGTAGTCGCTGTCGCCCCAGGTGGACGCGCTGCGGGCGATGAGCACCGGCAGCTCGACCACCACGGCGTCGATGTCGGAGCCCACCACCGAGGCGTCGAAGGCGCCGCTCAGGGGCTGCTTGCCGTCGGTGTCGAGCAGGGAGCTCGAGCGGCCGGGGCCGCCGCTCGGTCCCGCGATGGCCGCCATGTCTGCCGGCGGGTCTTCGCCGAAGTCGTCGAAGTCCCCGCCGTCGTCGGGGGGATCAGCCGGGAGGCCCACGAAGTCGCCCGGGGGGTCACCGCCAGGTGCGATCGCCGCGAGGTCGTCGGCGGGGTCGCCGAAGCCCTCGTCGGGGTCGTCTCCGATGGCAGTGAGGTCGTCGGCCGGGTCGTCGCCGGCGGGTTCGCCCGACAGCTCCCAGTCCTCGAGGGGGGCCTCTTCGGTGGTGCTCGAGAAGATGTCCTCGTCCACCTCCTCCATCAGGTCGTTGTCGTCGAGATCGGAGTCATCGATGGCGAGTGCGGCGGACGGCGCCCAGAGGAGCAGCCCGGTCAGGAGGATGCGAGGTGCGGTTGCCATGGTCGGCTCCGATCGAGAGGAGGTTGCCGGACGGTGGAGACGCGTGAACCGAGGGGGTTGTTCCCGGTGGCGCGCTCCGGTCTGCGTGCAAGCTGTCAGGATACGGGACGTCCTACCACTGTCAACTGCGCCATGCGACGCAGGTGGACCGGTTCGCACTCCTGACGTGTCAAGAGTGAGGGCGCTGGGCCTCGGACGGCGAGGGGGCCGGTTAGCTTGGCGCCCATGGCGAACCCGTACCGGCGCGTCCACGGCCTCCAGCGACGCCGCCGAGGCGGCATGTTGTTGCGCCTGGCGCCCATCGTCGCTGCCGGCGTGGCCACGCCTCTGCTGCGTCCGGTGCTGCTGCGGTTCTTGGACGGCGGTGACGTGGCGGCGGGCACCGCCGACGCCGCGCTGCGCATCGGCATGGTGGTGGTCGCCATCTTGTCACTCAATCTCTATACGGACCTGGTGCGGGGCCCCGATCGTCCGGTGCTCGATCCACACCCCATCGACCCCCGCGCGCTGCTCGCGGCGCTCACCTCGCGCGCTGCCCTCGAGCGGGCCGATGTCTTGGTGGCCGGCCTCGTCGTGCTGTCCCCGGTGGCGCTCGCGGGTCACCCCGTGGCCTTCGCCGCCGGCGCGCTCTTCATCGCGGGGGCGTGGGCGGCCTGCCTCGGGGTGCCCCACGCGATCTACCTGGGGGCCGTCTGGGCGGCGTGCAGCCCGCGGGCCAGCCAGGTCCTCGAGCTCATCCGGGGTGACAACGCCCCCATGCACGCCGCGCTGATCTACGCGCCCGGTGTGGTGGCGGCCGCCATCGGGCTGCCGATGGCGTGGCTCGTGGTGGCGGTGGAGTGGGCCATCGACGGGTGGGCGCCGGGCTGGGCGTGGCTGGCCCTGCTGCCCGGGCTCGGGGTGGCGGGCGCGCTGGCCGCCCGCCCGCTCGCCGATCGCTTCTATGTGCCGACCACCGCGCTGCTCACCGAGATCGACGGCATGTACGCGGGCGGGAGCGAGGCCGACGAGGTCCGCCACGTCTACCTGGAGTGGACCGCGCGCGGGCGCCCCGAGCTGCTGCGCGCCCTCCGGCAGGCCGGTCGCACGCTCTGGCCGTACTCGGTGGGCGCCTGGAGCGTCGGCGCCTTGGCCGGGCTGGCGGCCTGGACCCGTGGCGGCGGCGCCGAGTGGGCCGCCTTCCTGGTCACCGGCGGCGCGGTGGCGGTCTCCACGATGCCCGCGCTGCTCTCGCGGGGGGACCCCCCGTGGCTCGACCGGGCGCTGGGGGTCTCGACCCTCCGCGTGGCGGCGGCGCGCGCGGCCACCGCGCTGCTCTACGCCCAAGGCGTGGTCGTGCCCCCCCTGCTCGCGCTGCTGGTGCGGGGCACCGCCGCTGATCTGGCGACCCTGCTGTGGGCCGAGGCCCTGGCGGCGATCGGGGCGATCGTGGCCGCCGTGGCCGCGGCCCGGCTGGGGTCCCGCGCGCTGTGGGTGGTCGCCCCCATCGGCCTGGTGCTGTGGGCCGCGGCGCTGTTCGGCGATCCCACCCTGGCCACCCTGCTCACCTCCGCTGCTGGAGCTGCCCCATGACCGATCCCGTGCTGAGCGTGCGCGCTGTCGCGAAGTCCTTCGGCCGGGTCCAGGCCGTGCGCGACGTGAGCTTCGCGGTTTCCCCGGGCGAGTTCGTGGGGCTGGTGGGCCCGAACGGCGCGGGCAAGAGCACCACCATCAAGATGCTCTCGGGGCAGTTGCTGCCCAGCGCGGGCTCGATCACGGTCGATGGGGTGGACGTGGCCGCCGACCCCAACGGCGCCCGGGCGCGCATCGGGTACGTGCCGGAGGAGCCGCGCCTCTACGAGTACTTGACCGCCCACGAGATGGTGTCGTTCGCCGCCGAGATTCGGGGTGGGGGAGACGTCGACGCCGCCCTCGAGCTGGCCGGGCTGGGCGGCGACGCCCACCGCCTCATCCGAGAGTACAGCCAGGGCATGCGGCGGCGCACCGCGCTGGCCGCGGCCCTGGTCGCCAAGCCCCCGCTGTTGGTGCTCGACGAGGCCCTCAACGGGCTCGATCCCCCGAGCGCGGCCCGGGTCGTGCGGGCCCTCGAGTCGGCGTGCGCCGACGGCCAGGCGGTGCTGCTGAGCACCCACGTGCTCGACACCCTCGAACGCATCGCCGACCGCGTGGTGATGCTGTCGGCGGGAGAGGTGCTCGCGGACGTCCCCGCCGCTGAGCTGGATCGGGTGCGGGGCCTGTTCGCCCCGCACTGAGGCCGTCGGTCACGTTGCCCGGACCCCGATCCGTATCGTCGGAGGAACCCTTCGACGGAGCGCGGATGAACGATGGAGCCATGTGGATGTGCTTCGGGATCGCGGCCGCCCTCATCGGGCCGGACGTCGTCACCGAAGTCGGAACCTTGATGACGAGCATGTGGGCGTCGCTCGGCTTCGGCTGACCGGGTCGAGTCGCATTACCGACGAGGCATGTCCTCCTTGCTCGACCGCCTGAAGGGCTGGGTCGGGATCGGCGTACGGCCGGTCGCGACCTGGTACCACCCCGACTACCGGCTGCCGCTCACCTCGATCGCGGCCCGCACGGGCCTCGACCCCCGGCGCAGCGATCTGGCGGCCTGGTACCTGGTGCAACAACGGTTGGTCCGCGCCGAAGACCTCCGCCGCCCCCATCGCGTGGCGTGGGCCGACCTCTGCCGGGTGCACGACGCCGAGTACCTCGACCGGCTCACCCGGCCCGAGCTGCTCGCCGAGATCTTCGCGGTGGAGGACTGGGATCTGCCCGTGGAGGCGGTGCTGCAGACGCTGCGCGTGACCTGCGGTGGCACCCTCGAGGCGGCGCGGTCGGCGGTGCGGCGGGCGGGTCCCTCCCTCAACCTGCAGGGCGGGATGCACCACGCCGCTCCCGACCGCGGGTCCGGTTTCTGCCCCGTCAACGACGTCGCGGTGGCCATCGGGGCCCTCCGCGCCGAGGGCTTCAACGGTCAGATCGCGGTGCTCGACCTCGACGCCCACCCGCCAGACGGGACGGCCGCCTGCCTCGCCGCTGACCCGCTGGCCTGGATCGGGTCGCTGTCGGGGGCCGACTGGGGCCCGCTCGATGGCGACGTCGACGAGACGGTGCTGCCCGAAGGGGCGGGCGACGCCGAATACCTCTCGGCCCTCGAGGCCCTGTTGGGCCGGGCGCCAGAGGCCGACCTCGTCTTCGTGTTGGCCGGCGGCGACGTGCGCGAAGACGACCCGCTGGGCCCCCTCGGGCTGACCGAGCTCGGGGTGCAGCAGAGAGACCTCGCCGTGCTCGCCCACGTCGCCGACGGGGCGTCGGTGTGGCTGCCGGCGGGCGGCTACGGCGAGGGCGCCTGGCGCGTGCTCGCGGGCACCGGGCTCGTGCTCGCGCATGGCCGGGCGATGCCCATCCCCACCGAGACCGACCCGCTCCGACTGAAGTTCGCCCAGATCAGCCGCGAGCTTCGCGACGAAGATCTGGATGGGGGCTTCTTGCTGACCGAGGATGATCTGTCGGGCCTCTTCGGAATGCGGTCGCAGGCTCCACGGCGCCTGCTCGGCTTCTACACGGCCAGCGGCGTCGAGCTGGCCCTCACCCGCTACGGCTTCATCGATTCGCTGCGGCGGCTCGGCTACGATCGGTTTCGCGTCGATCTCGACCGCGCCGGGGCGGGTGACCGCATGCGCCTGTTCGCCCAGACCGCCGGCGCGCCCAGCGGAGGCTCCCCTGAGCACCTGCTGGTCGAGGTGGTGGTCGATCGCGTCGAAGAGGGCGGGAGGCCGCTGCTCTTCGTACACTGGATGACGCTGCGTCACCCGCTGGCCAGCTTCGAGGGGGACCGGTCGCCGCTGCCCGGCCAGGAGGTGCCGGGGCTCGGGATGGCCCGCGAAGCCACCGAGGTGCTGCGACTCATGGCCGCGCGGCTCGACCTCGAAGGGCTGGCCATTCGGCCGGCGTGGCTCCATGTGGCCTATGCCTCCCGGCACGACTTTCGCTTCGTCGATCCGGTGGTCCAGGGTCAGTTCGAGGCGCTGGTGCGCGACCTGGCGGGCGGCGGCCTCAAGCGGCTGACCGAGGGCGTCGCGGCCGGGGCGGTGTGCATGGACGGGGCGCCCTGGTCGTGGGTGGCCGGGCGCATGGAGAGCCGAGAGGGCGAGGCCGATCCGGCCTGGCGCGCCGCCGCAGACGCAGCCCGCGATGGGGCCCGCTTCGCGTGGGTCGCCGAGGCAGGGTAATCCCGGGGCGCCCTGAGCCTTTGGAGCCCACCATGTCCCGCATCTCCCTCGCCCTGCTCGCCTGCCTCACCCTCAGCGCCTGTGAGAGCGAGCTCGACAACAAGCCCGCCGCAGCGGTTGAGGCTGCGCCCGCCGCGCCTGCGGCTCCAGCACCCGCGGTCGAGGCGCCGGGCGCCGCGATCCCAGCGGGCGCCGTCGCGCTGTCGCCGTCCAGCCACATCGAGTGGGTGGGCGCCAAGGTCACCAAGGACCACCCCGGCGGCTTCAAGTCGCTGCGGGGCCACGCCCAGATCGCCGACGGCGCCGTGTCGTCGGGCCAGGTGGTCATCGACGTGGCCAGCCTGTACTCCGATGCCGAGAAGCTCACCAAGCACCTGAAAGACCCCGACTTCTTCGACCTGCCCACCTTCCCGACCGCGACCTTCTCCATCACGTCGGTGCAGCCGGGTGCCGCGCCGGGGGCCACCCACACGGTCACCGGCACCCTCGACCTGCACGGCGTCAAGAAGGAGATCGCCTTCCCGGCCACGGTCACGGTGACCGACGGCGCCGCGACCATCGCCGCCGAGTTCCTCCTCAACCGCAAGGACTTCGGCATGGCCTACGCGGGCAAGGCCGACGACCTCATCCGAGACGAGGTGCTGGTGAAGGGTGAGCTGCAGTTCGGCGGCTGAGGCGCGCGCTCAGTCTGCCGGACCTGCGGGCGCCTCGGCGATGAAGACCAGCACGGCCCGCGCGACCGCTGCGGGCGTGTCGAGCGGCAGGAAGTGTGCGCCGTCTGAGATGACCCGCAGCTGGGAGTCGGGGATGTCGGCGTCCATCCGGTGTGCGTGCTCCACCGGGATCCAGGGGTCCCGGGCGCCGTGCAGCAGCAGCGTGGGCGTGTCGAGGCCCTGCAGGATCTCGGTGTAGCGGGCGAAGGCCTGCTCGGGGCGCCCCCACCACAGGTTCTCGTAGAGGGCCTGCGCCCCCGACCGGCCCCGGTAGAACGAGGCGAAGGCCTCAACCTGGGCGTCGGTCAGGCGGTCGTCGTGGTGCATCCCGGTCTTCATGGCCACCCGAAACAGCGCGCGCGGCATGGTGCGCAGCAGCGCGCGGCCGAGCAGCGGGCGCCGCAGCAGCCGGACCGGCGGGGGCTCCTCGAAGTCGGGGTAGACCGGTGACGACAGCAGCACGAGCCGCTCCACTCGCGCGCCATAGAGGTCCATGTAGTCCACGGCCACCGACGCGCCGAGATCGTGGGCGACCAAGACGAAGTCGTCGAGGTCAAGCTGCATCCGGAGCTCGTCGATGGCGGCCGCGCGCTGTCGGTGATCGAGGATCCGACCGATCTTCTCGGAGTCGCCGAAGTTGTTGATGTCGAGGGCGATCACGCGGTGGTCGAGCGACAGCGCGGGCACCACGTCCTGCCACAGCTCCTTGGACGTGGGCAGCCCGTGCACGAGCACGATGGTCGGCCCGCCGGCGCCCGTGTCCCAGTAGGCCATCTCCCCGAAGGTGGTCTGCAGGCGGTTCGCTGGCGGGGCGGCATGGGCGGCGCCGGTGGAGAGGACCAGCGCCAGCGCGACAGAAGACAGCATGGAGAGCCG